>JAPUHZ010000375.1 GCA_027297485.1 Deltaproteobacteria bacterium | reverse complement strand
CCCCACAACGTGCAGTATCTCTCCGATTGACTGAGGAAGGAAGAAATCTTCTCGAAAATCAAGAGTACGAGAAAGGCTTATCCAGGCTTGAGAAGGCCATCTCCATCGATTCCAGAAATCCTTACAGCTATTACTATTTGGCACGGGTCCACTATCTTATGACTCACTACTTGCAGTCACTCAATTTCCTCGAAATCGCCGAACCTACGTTTGCTGAAGAGCCTAACTGGTCGGCGCGAGTTTTTGCTTTACAGGGGAAGAATTACGACGCCCTGGGTTTTTTTGGACGGGCAGATCTCAGCTACGTCAAGGCACTGAAGAGGGATCCCAATAACCGAGTTGCCCTTGAAGGGATAACCCAGATGAGAATGAAATCCCCTCTACCTTAGATCTCTCCTCAGTGTTTCTTTTCTAATCCTTGATGGCTTTTTTCGAGGATGTAGTTGAAGGTGAATTCAATGCTAATCTGCTTTAGTCCAAGTTGCTCCGGGATACGATGAAATGGGGCGGCCGCCTTAACCGCCCTAATAGCCCCTCGGTCCATGGAGGCATGTCCGGACGAGGAGGAGATGCGCAGACTCTCGAGCTTCCCGTCTTGAAGTATGGTGAACTCCACCCCGACTCTTCCTTCCTCTTTACGGCGGCTAGCACCCTCTAGAGAGTTCCAAACACTCACAACGGCCTTTTTAACCCCGGCCAGGTAGGCAGCATATTCTGATTCTCCGGCGTCAGGAGGTTGGCTTTTTTTTTGCTGAGCCTTGAGGCGATTTTTCACTCGCTCGATAGCTTCACGAATGAGCTTATCCCTTTTGCTGGATGAGGTTTCCTCGGTTGGTGGCAGGTGCTCAGCGATCTGTTGCCGGGTAGTAGCGATGCCACTCTGGTTTTCGATCTCAATATAGATGTCCAAGGCCTGACGATAATGGTTGAGGGCCTCAGTGGTATTTCCGTGAAGACGGTAAATCTCCGCGATGTTACCGAGGGCAATGGCAACCAGTAGCTTTTGTCCGGCTTCTTCAGCTACGGCTATAGACTCTCGCAATAGTCTTAATGCCTCGGGGTACTTTTCTATCCTGGCCGTCCCGCGGGCTTCAAGAATCAATCGAAAGGCATCGTCTCTGTCGTCCGAAAAGCCATAAGAAGCCATGAGTGGAAGCAGGAGACAGAGAATGGACAGTCCTGCCAGTGGAGAGATGTTACGCATAAAGTATAATGCGTTGAATTACCGAGTCGCCTTATAAACTGCATCCATCATCGAGGCATTCAGATTGACGGGTGTGAGGGCACAATATTCGAGGGAGTAACCGGGCCGTTCCAAAATCCCTTGCTGCAAAAGCCTGATGAGAATCGTCTGGGTCACCTCCGCATGGGCTCTCCGTCCCAGGTGGTCCGTCGTATCCGCCTCATGGTGCTTGAAGAAATAGCTCGCCTGCTCGTGCGTGATGTTATAGTGAGTCGTAAGTGCCTCAAACCAATCTTTACAGGAAGCACCGAAGGCGCCTTCATAGAGGGCCGAAAGCCAGTACTCCTGGATGAGACCGTCTACGAGTAAGGTCCGGTGGAAGTCGGCTAATCCCCGTGCTTCGGGAAGCATGGGCGTGAGTAGGACTTCCTCAGGGGAGAGCCCCAAGGCCTCTCCGGTGGAGAGGAGGATCTGGATATGCCCTGGTGGCTTGGGGTGGCCAAATTCATCCAGCAGCTTTTCCGTGTAGACTTCCATCAGGTCGATGTTTTTAACAAAAAACCAGAGATGTTTATAGAAGGCGGCTGTGTAAATCGAGTTGATCACCGGCACGAAGGCTCCCCAATTCTGGTAAAAAAGCTTGATCGCCTCCATTTTAAGTTTGCCTTCCTTTAATTCTTGCATGAAGCGGGTCTGATCTACGGTCTCTTTCCAGCGCCGGTCGATCTTGGTTGTCAAATCCGCCATTAAATCTTCGGCTTGCTTTTGCGCCAACTTGAGCATTGTCTTACTCCTCCTTCAAATTAAACTATTTCTACGTAAAATCCCATTCAAGGGCCTGATAGCAGAAGAAAAGTCAGGGAAGTTGTGAAAACCTTCCCCTCTCCCCCTATTATGCAGAGGGCTAGGAAGTCAAGCGCCTTTTAGAAGAAACGAGGGGGGAGATTAAGGGGCTTAACCTAGCCCTGGATTTTTGATGGGTGAGGCATGGACGTAGACAATAAAATGTGTTAGAGGGCGGATTGAGAGAGTCCATTTCTAAGGATTGTTTCCCTTGAGATCCTGTGATGAGGGAGGTCAGACCCTATGGCTATTATCACGATATCGCGAGGCGCGTTTAGCGGTGGGCAGGCCCTAGCTGAAAAGGTTGCTGCTATTTTGGGCTACCGATGTTTGGGCAAAGAGGTTTTTGCCGAAGCCAATCAGCGTTATGGGATGCCCGAGGCAAAATTCACCGAGGTCCTCGAGGCCGTACCCCCCTGGTGGGAGCGATGGCGGGAGAGTGTGCGACTCTATCGGATCGTCCTCCAGACAGCCATGTGCGAGGTTGCCCAAGGGGGTAACCTGGTCTATCACGGACATGGAGGCCAGGAGTTCTTCCCCGGAATCCGCCATGTGTTAAAGGTTCATCTCACTGCTCCCATGTCATATCGGATCGAACAGATACGAGCCCGAGAAGGGCTTAACGAGGCAGATGCTGTACGTTACATCGAAAAGGTAGACAAGGCCCGCTCCCAGCGACTGCGGGCAGTCTTTGGCGCCGACTGGCGGGATCCTAGCCGATATGACATTGTTCTCAATATCGCCCAAATGACCTTAGACACGGCGGCCCACCTGATTGTTGAAGCAGTGCGTCGCGAGGACTATCAGCCCACTGCTGCTTCAGAGCGGGCATTCCAGGAGTTAACGATCGCTGCTCGGGTACAGGCGGCGCTTATTGTTTATCCGAAAACACGCAATCTAACTGTCAATGTACGGGTAGAGCAAGAAGAGGTCTATTTGTCGGGCATCCTGGCTCAGTCGGAATTAGAACAGATTATCGTTAACTTAATTGAAGGGCT
>JAPUHZ010000374.1 GCA_027297485.1 Deltaproteobacteria bacterium | reverse complement strand
AGACTCCACAAACCGCTCAATGTCCAGACGCTTGATCAGCACTCGTCTCCCAAAGCGACACACGGGAAGCTCCCCCTGCCGAATCTTCTGCCGAATAGTAGAAGAGCACACCCCGGCCAACTTCGCCGCCTTTTCGGTGGTCAAGTACGGGTTGGTGTCTTGAGATTTTCCACCATTGTTCTGGGACAGCTCTTCCCGTACAATCTGCCGGATCGCCTCTAGGGCATCCTGGCCTATTATGATAACATTCCGATCGCTCATTTTCCGTATCTGGTCCAGTTAACTGGATGATTTCATCCAGGCAAAACGGACACCATGTCCGATTTGAACTCGCCACCTTATCTAGTGAGAACGACTCATCCTTTCTTGAAATTTCGCGGCGACGCGAAAATCCTATGACTTTGCCCCATCATGCCATTAATTCGAAATAATTGAATTGTCATTGCATAATGACAATCCTATTGAATAACCGGGAAAACATCTTTGATGCCCCATGGGCTTACGCCCCCTCTTGAAGGATCCTCGCCCCAGTGAAGGCCAACTTTACCTTGTGGATCTCCCGTAAGTCCTCCAGGCTCTTGCCCTTGAGCAACGGGATCTCCTCCGCGTAGTAAACGGCCAGGTTATCCTTTGGCCCAAAGCTACGATCCCAGACTACCCACAACTGGGCCTCTAGCATGGCAGAGCAAATGAGTATCGCCCTAAGCTCCTCGTTGTCGCCTCGAATCTCTTCCACTACCCAAGCGCGGAGGGGGGGTAGACTGCTTTGGATGCTTTCAGGCTTCCCATCATTACCTATCATCACAAGATCACCAGTAAGCGGGGATGAACCAAGATCAGGAGGAAGCCCAACTTTATAAGGCACTTATCTCCTCCTTTCGGAGTTACACACCCAAGAAAACATCACCACCATCACCGGTATCACCGGTCCTGTGCCGGTAGGAGAAACCCCCAGTGTTTTTTCTTGGTAGCACGAGGAGAAGGAAATCATAGGGGCTCTCTCCTCCCCTCAGAAAAGTGGTGATAGTGGTGATTACTGGTGATTTCAGGGAATTCCTCTCCAAGTAAACTCTCCACTGTCTTTATTTTGAGTTTCAGTACCCGTCGTGTTTTGTTGTTGATCCGAACAGTAGTGGTGAGCCTCCCTTGGTCTTTTTCTGAGAATCCTTCTTCTGCCAGGTCACGTTTCAATCTTTCCAGGCGAATAGAGAAGGGTTCCCCGGCATCCCGGCAGAATCGGGAAACAGCCATGAAAGCCGCCTCGGGAAGAAGATAAAGCATCTCATCATCGTACCAACCCACGAAATCGGCAGAATCAGAAGTTTGCTTTTCAGGATCGCTCTTTGGGAGTAAGGTTACGTGCTCTTGGGTAACTAGGGTCGAGAGAACCTTGAGGAATCTTAAAGACGGGCGCTCATCTTCCACATACTGCGCCTGTGCAGCGGCAAGGTTTAGTAGAGCCTTCCAGGATCTTTCACGTAGGCCACTAACGTCCGTTTGCGAACATGCCCCGATATCTTCTGCATAGGTGAGCCCACAATCTAGACCAAGCCATAGATGGGCAAGGACCTCTGGTATCCGAAGATGACCGCCAGATACGGTAGCCTTGGTTCGAGTACCCTTAAACGTCTCACGCAGTAGTTCTGGGAGTTTTGGAATCTGTGGTGAAAGCCACTGAATATAGCCCGCCATAGCATGCTGCAACAAGCCGCTGTTCTTTTGAGCCTCCGTCAATAGTTCCATGTTCAAGTCTTTTCGGCTCACCTCTACCAGCAAAGTGCGGGCTAAGAGACTTTGTCCGGGGGGATGCTGTTCGCCAGTTGCGAGAATTAAGCCGCGGGGTGGAAATGCCACCCGTTCGGTAAGATCGGACCGAAGCCGTCCACGGCCTGCAAGATTTCCTTGTGAGCGAAGAAGCCTTGCCGCCTTCATCTCCAACTCTCTGCGGTCCAACGAGGTTGGCGCGTAATCATCCACAACAAAAAGTGTGTCTTTTAGCAGAAAGGCTCGACGCTCTAGTTGATTTGTGGTGGAGCTCCATGCGCCCGGAAGATGAGTACGGTCAAAATCTCCAAAATGGCACAGCAACAGACCGGCTATGGTAGATTTTAATGAGCCAGTTAGCCCCTCAAGCCATAGAGAAAAATCAACAGGGAAAAAGGTTGCGAGAGGGGCACGGTAGACTCCTGCCCACAGGGGGGCGGTCACTTCAAGCGGGGCAATATCGAGCAGCTTGATGCTTACCCGTATTGCCTCGATGGGATTCTCAGCTTTAAGGGGCAGGCGGTAGCGTGACAATTCCGATCCTAAGTCCACCTCAAAAACGTCTTCTCCTACGGCTCCACTGGTGGTGAGATAAACCCACTGGCCATCAATTTCCCGCCAGCCCGTGTGTGTGAATACTCGTCGGCTACGGGCATCGGGAGATAGGACCTGGATCGCCTCGCGCAAGTAGTCCCGGGTTGCCTGTCCAGCGTGGACAATGGCACGAAGGCCCCACTCTTCTGTCACCCAGGTCATGCCCCCGAACCGGCTACCGGGAACACAAGCGGGGGGGAGAGGTTTACCGTTATCTAACTGTCCCTCGATAATAAAGGCCCGTGTCGTTTCCGCTCCGTCGTCCTGTGTTATCTCCTCAGTAACGGTAGCAACAAAATTACAAAGCGG
>JAPUHZ010000373.1 GCA_027297485.1 Deltaproteobacteria bacterium | reverse complement strand
ACGAGATAACAGTAATCGGCTCTCGCTGCGGATCGTTTCCGGCTGCTTTGCCGGCTTTGGCAGAAAAGAGTGTTTTGGTGACGCCGCTGATTGAGAAGGTATATCCACTCACCAAAGGACTCGATGCTGTCGCACATGCGGCCAAAGTGGGAACGCGCAAAATTCTGCTGCAACCGTAGCGGTTGAGCAAAATTTTGGGTGAACAAGTATTCACGGCGGAAGGTGGATTTGAACGACCTGCCAAGATTGGCCAGGTTCTTTCTTTAGCTTCATCACTGCTACCAAGTCAGCCTTAGAACCACGAAGTCTAAGCGAGAGACCCATCACACCATAGCCTTTCGTGAAAACCCGCTTATACCCCATGGGAGAGGGCCAGTCCTTATATTTTCTCCAATCCGAGCTGGAACTTCCGGCAAGCTCTGCAAGTGCGCAACTGCCGTTGCGTGAGCTGCTGAGTTTCTAAGGCTCACGAACCAGTACCCGTTGAACATAACCGCGCACCAACAAGGGTTGCGAACGCAGCAACAAAGCAATGCCAAGGGGATGCACCAGAGCGTATGACTATAGTCTTGGCGATTCGGTCACCTAACCGCTGGCGTGTTTTACTGGACAAGAGGGCAAAGAATTCAATAGACGCCAGTAACAACAGGAGATTTCGGACTGCGAGCCTTCCCAGGGATGGAACATCTGCCGAATTGCCGGCGTCTCTTACCGCTATTCCAACGGCGAATCGACCTAGACTTACTCCACCGACTCCGTCTTTACTGAGATAAAGTGTAAGAAGGCAAAACCAGGCAAAAGCAAGTAGGGCGCCATTCGAATGTCCGAGATCATTCCACCTGTCTAATGCCGAAATAGTGACAACAACGGCTATGAAGTGGAAAACTAGAAAATCGATTGCGAACGCAAGTGTTCGGCGACAGCGCGAGGATATAAGCACCTCTATC
The DNA here is from genome assembly GCA_027297485.1 of Deltaproteobacteria bacterium. The sequence continues at coordinate 4,056 of JAPUHZ010000373.1, read as the reverse complement.
GTTTTCATCTGTAATAACACAAAACTATTGAATGAGCTCTGCTAGGGAGAATAAGGCCTGTCATGCAAGATTTCTCCTTCATCTATAATCAAACTCAGCTGCAATATCAGTCAATTACCAAACAATTGCCAGGCATTACTTTCCGGATAAATACTGCCTTTTTAACGGTCTATCTCTCTACAGGGACCAGTCTATCTAAAAACGACTCCTTGCTTTCAGGCATCGGATAGCAATGGATTAAGTTTTTCAAAGAATTCGCCGATCGCACCCCGGAAGGTGAAGTCAGCCGATGAATCCAGCGGTGTTGCCTCCCGATTGATAATAGCCAGCAAGGCGCCGCTCTGTTTGGCGATCACTGGGAAAGAGGCGGCCGGCTGGACTTGAAGAGAGGAACCTATGACGATGAAGACCTTGGCAGTTTTACTCAACTCCTGGGCACGCTGCATAGCCTCAACAGGCATCGGCTGTCCGAAGGATATGGTTGCGGGCTTGAGAAAGCCACTGCATTTATCGCAGACGGGGGGAGTGAAGTTTCCACTAATAGTGTCGTAGACTTTGTAAGCATCGAAAGCTTTTCCGCAACCCAAACAGGTGACCTTTCGGTCCGTCCCATGAAGCTCTACAATCTTTTCCTCCGAAACCCCGGCCAGGCCATGGAGTCCATCGACGTTCTGAGTGATCAGTCCTAGTAGCTGTCCCCGCTTTTCAAACTCTCGAATAGAGGAATGGCCTATATTGGGTTGTACGTTCTTGTAGAGTTCATGGGTTTCTTTCTTCATTTTCCAGTAACGGATCCGGGCAGCTTCACTGTCCATAAAATCTGAGAAATAGACCGGAGTATATTTGGTCCAAATCCCGCCCGGGCTTCGGAAATCAGGCACGCCCGATTCCGTGCTGATCCCCGCGCCGGTGAAAAAGACTACGTCACGGCACGGTCTTAATCTTTCCACAAATTCCTGTAACGGCATCATTTGAAGACTCTCTACAATTTGCCTGACTTGCGTAAGTGCCAGGCAAGACTAAAATGGACTGCAAAGTAAGAGATCGTGAAGGTAACAAACCCTAGAGAAAATGGCCAGCGGTAAGAACCTGTAAGGTCATAAGCATAGCCGCCAAGCCAGGCCCCAAATGCCATTCCCAAACCAAAGCTGATCTCCAGAAAACCAAAGATGGTCCCCACTTTACTCCCGCCGAAGATATCCCCGATAAGGGCTCCATATGTAGGGTTCCCGGCGCTATGGCCGATTCCGTATAAGATTGCAAAGGTATAGACAAACCACGGCAGGGAACTTGAGCCGATTCCAATTAAGCAGGCGACTCCTGCCAGAGCGATTAGGGTGGCGATTCCATAGGCCTTGTCCCTCCCAAGACGGTCAGAGACAAATCCCCACAGAACTGTGCCGCCAATCCGCATAAAGCCTATGAGTCCTAAAATAAATGCGGCGACCAGCTTGTCGAATCCCTGATCGACGAGGTACACCACCAAGTGGGTGTATATCATGAAAAGACCTGTGCCAAGGGCCAGGTGTCCTATGGTGATGCCCCAAAAAGGGAAGGAACGTGAGGCAGAACGCAATGTCCACTCATGCGCTCCGCGAGGTCTTTTCGGCTGAGGGCCGGGGTCATCGACCGGTGGGGCCGTGTCTCCATCAGGGAGCTGTCCTACCTCCTTGGGGCTGCGGCGCTGCAGGATTGCATTTGCAGGGACGGTTGCGAATAGGACAAGAGCCCCTAAAAACATAAAGGCTGAGCGCCATCCCCATCGTGATATCAAGATCTGAGTCAGGGGCACGATGATGAGGACCCCTAGTCCCAATCCCATCGTCGCCAGGCCAATAGCCGCGCCGCGGCGACGGACAAACCATCGGGAAATAAGCGCGTTGTGGCTGACAAAGCCTAGACCCGCTTGACCCATCGCAGCCAAAATACCGTAGAAAATATAGAGCTGCCAGAAAGAATTGCTCAAACCCGAGAGGAAAAGCCCAGCCCCAATGAGCGTTCCAGCCAACGGCATTAAGATTCGCGGTCCCAAACGGTCAAATGCCCACCCGATCAACGGCGAAGTCAGCGCATAGATCATAGCATTGACCGACGCAATGCTTGCGATGAGCTCGTGTGACCACGGAAACTCTTCCAACAAGGCGACGTAGAAGACACCGAACGACACAGAAACCCCACGCATAAAGACCATGTTGGTGAAGCAGAGGGCGAGGATCACATAGCCGTAGAAGAAAGAAAAACGCATGTGTCTAGGCCCTTCTATGATCGACTAATGACTTGACTTGGGTTTGAACTTGGGAAGGAAAATTTTCGGGTCGACTTTTTCGAAAACTACTTCAACCGCCATCCCGATTTCAACTTTGTGGATGGGGCATCCTACGATGTTACTGCAAAGCCTGGGACCTTCTGTCAGATCTATCCATGCAACGACGTAGGGAATATCTTTTTCAAACCCTCTCAGGGCATGGCCGACTAGTTCGCGGATTACGGTGAAGGCAAAGACGTGGCCCTGCCCGCTCACCGGAGTCCACTCCAATTTCTCGCTGCCGCACTCGACGCAGGCGGGACGGGGGCACCAGACCCAAGAGCGGCAGTCGCAACAGCGCTGCATGACCAGTTTTCCGTTGGCTGTCGCCTCCCAGAAGGGTTGGGTGACAGGGGTGATCTCAGGAAGGGGTTTTTTAATTTCTCTCACCGGCTCAGCCACGTCCAACCTCTTTTCCAAGAATTGCGGCGGCGGTGCAGCCGAAGTTTTTCCCGTAATTCACCGCCCCAAGACCGGTCACGAGACCAAACCTTGCGTCGGGGACCTGGCGCGCGCCGCCATCACCTCTGAGCTGACGTACCGCCTCGATAACATGGAGCATGCCTCCCGTTGTGGAGGGCTGGCCGCAATTGATCATTCCACCTCCGGTCTGGATAGGAAGATCTCCTTTAAAAGTAAAGTCGGTCCTTTCAAAATATTCTCGGTCGTTCTTTTTGCAGAAACCGAGATCTTCGATCTGGAGCATGATGATGGGCACATAGTCGTCGTAAAGGCCGAGAAAATTGATATCTTTGTGAGAGAGGCCAGCCATTTCAAAGGCGGTCCTGCCGGATTCCTGGATTCCGGTAATCAGTGGATTCGCACGGAATCGAGGGCCGGCGCTCGAGTTGTGGCATTCACCCCATCCGATCAAATAGACGGACGGCTTTCGAAGTGTCCTTGCTCGTTGCGGTGAGGTGAGGATGTAAGCTTTACCGCCGTTTGCCGCCAAGACGCAATCGTACAGGCGAATCGGGTCAGAGATAAGGCGCGCATTTTTATATTCTTCGAGCGTCAGGGTTTTTTTTAGGTAGGCATTGGGGTTCAGAGCGGCATGGGTGCGTGAGGTAACGGCGATCTTTCCGAAATGGTCCGTCGTCATTCCAGACTCATGCATGTAGCGACTCATAACCAGGGAAATTTTGCTGTTGGGTCCCATGACGCCAAACGGCATCTCGAAGTCCCGGGTATCCGCAGGTTCCGCCCTGCCGCGCCGGGGTTCACTGAAGGGAGCCGCCGCCGCCACGCACAAAACGAGATCCACGAGCCCAGAGCTTATCATCGCAGTGGCCTGTCCCAACAAAGAGACCGCGCTTGCCCCACCGTTTCCGCCTGCGAGGAGAACGGAGGGTGTAAGCCCTAAAATGCTGGCTGCCTCCTCAGGCCAAAAAGGTTGGGAATGATTGATCGTGTAGATAGCGGCAAGACCCTGCCCGTCAAAATCTTTTTTTGTCAGGCCGGCATCTTCAAGGGCGAGCCTGGCCGCCCAAACAAGATACTCGGCCGTTGATTTCCGCGGCTCGCCCGACTTTCTGCCGAGTCGATCGACGGGTGTTTCTCCGATACCGACAATGACGGCTTTTCCTCGGAGGCTCATGATCCCTCAGGCCTGGTAGATCCGGCTATCCCATAGAATCGGTTCACCACCGAGCATGGGACAATAGAGGTCGACTTGGAGTTGAGTAGCGCATCCCGGACAATAGTATTCGTGATACTCGCCCGCAAAAGGCTCACCGGACGGGAGGGGATAG
>JAPUHZ010000372.1 GCA_027297485.1 Deltaproteobacteria bacterium | reverse complement strand
CCGTGCCCGACGGGTTCAGCGTCTAAGCCCCGCAAGGGAGGTGGTGTGCGGTGCCCACGAAACCGGCTTTCAGCACCTGCCTCATGAGCTAAATCGGCTTGTCCGACCTTCACCAATGAGAGAACAGCTGCTGTTAACCTAATGTCCGCTTTTAGCCAAAAGCGGACATTAGAGATTTTGCCTTGGTTATTCGATCACCTCGGTGGCGCGGAGCAGAATGGAGGGGGGCACCGTGAACCCCAGTGCCTTTGCCAACTTCAGATTGACGATCAGATTGTATCTGGTGGGCCGCTGGACCGGCAAGTCACCAGGATTGGCCCCCTTCAAAATCTTGTCAACGAAGGCGGCGGCACTGCGGTTCATGAACGACCGGTCGGGGGCGTAGGCCATGAGGCACCCGGTCTTTGCGATTTTCTGCCGGGCGCAAATCGCAGGAAGTTTCCGCGCGGTCACGAGCTCCGCGACCCGCTTTCGGTTAAAGTAGGTGACATTGCTCGAGGGCACGATCAGCGCATCGGAGCGCTCATTCACCATCGAAACAAACGCGTCCTCGATGTCTCCAAGGGATCGCACCGGAAAAGGTATAATTTTCACCCCCAATGTCTGGCCGGCGGTTTCGGTCCGTTTCAGTTCTTTTCGAATTCTCTTGAGAGGAAAAAATAGAAAGGCGACGCGCCGGATGCCGGGGACGGCTTCCCTGAGCAGCTCCAGCCGTTTTCCCTCCAACCCGGGATCGAAGGCGGTGGAGCCGGTGACGTTGCCGCCGGGCCTGGCGAGGCTGGCCACCAGGCCCCAGGTGCCGAGACCGCTGGCGCTGCCGACGACGATGGGGATCTTTTTGGTTGCCTTCGCCACCGCCCGTCTCGGATTGCCGCAGTTGACCAAGATCACGTCGACATTGGCGTCGACCAGTTCCTTCGCCAGCCCAGGTAATCGTTTGCGCTGACCCTTTGCCCAGCGCGAGACGAAGACGTAGTTGCGCCCCTCCACGTAGCCGAGTTCCTAAAATCCCTGGCGATACCATTCGAGATTGTGTCCATGGGTAGCCGGAGAACCGTTCATGAGGGTTCCGATCCGCGACACCTTCCCCGCCTTCTGCGCCTGAGCGAGAAAGCTAAGAGCCAAGAGCATAGCGCACAGAGCAAAACAAAAGGTTTTTTTACTCATACGTTTTCCTCTCCATTCTGGCTTATCATCGGCGTTTATCCTTGTGATCCTTTTTTCACCCTCTCTACCACTGCTACAATTCTATTAGCAAGGGACGTGCCGATCCCACGGGATTAACCTGGACTTAAATAAGGTACTGAATAGTAGGAGAAATTTTGGTAAGTGGATTTAATAAACATTGGGGGAAAGGGAGAAAGTGTAGCTTCTTTGCTACACCTCTGTAGCAAAATTGATTCAGCAGACTTCGGATTCTTTATGCCCCATTTCCACGCCAGACGCAATTAATCGACGCTTTAAATGAGTCCTACTCAGATTCACGGTCGGGTCAATTCTCTTAGAGCTCGGAGCCGCTCTGGTCTTGTGTTTGCTCGGTATTAAACCCCCAGGACGCAATTAATGAGCTAATGAATTGCGTCCTACGGGTGTTGGGAAAGAAAACTGCGGCCCGATGTGGACCGCCGCTGCTCACCTACGTCCTCTCCAGTAGATCGATCTCACTTGATCACTTTATCCGCCCGATACAAAAGGGACGGTGGAATCGTGAGGCCCATCTTCTTGGCCGTCTTTAGATTGATGATCAGGTCGAACTTTTTCGGCACCTCAACGGGAAGATCGGCCGGCTTCGCGCCTTTGAGGATCTGGTCGACGAATCTAGCCTTGCGTCGCGCCAAGTCGGGGAAATTCACCGCATACGACATGAGGCCCCCAACTTTCACCGAACTCTCGTTTGTGTAGATCGCTGGAATTCGGTTCACAATCGCAAACTCAGCGATCTGTCTTTTGCTGATGCCAGACTGCGGAAAAACGAGTAAGGCCTCCGGGCATTCCTTCCGAATTACGGCAAGGGCGCGGGCGACGTCGTTGGATCCTCCAACCCCCACGGGAAGAACCGTGATGCCCATCTGGGGAGCCGTTGCCTGCATGAACCTTATCGAGACCCGCGCCGAGACGGCGCCCGCTCTAAAGAGGATACCGATGAGCGAAGCCGAAGGGGCAACCTCCTTTAGCAATTCCAGTCGCTTGCCATAGAACTCGGGACCGGAGGTGACCGTCATCCCTGTGACGTTCCCACCGGGGCGCGCCATGCTGGCGACCAGCCCTGTATCGACGGGGTTGGCAGCGTTCATGACGATGGGAATCGTGCGGCTGGCCTGCATGGCGGCTCGGGTCGATGGCGTGCCAGTGGTGACAATCACATCGACGGAGAGCTGTACCAGCTCGTCTGCGAGGGAGGGAAGCCGATCCCTCTTTCTTCCGGCGTACCGGTATTGATAATGGATGTTGCGCCCCTCAACGTAGCCACGCTTATGCAGCTCTTGTCGGAATGCTTTGAAACGGTACGAGTAGGTAGCGGATGGACTTTGGCCTAAGAGGCCTATGCTATAGACCTTCTCTGGCTCTTGAGCTTGCATGGGCAACGGCCCGGCAAACAGTCCGACGGCTAGGGTACTGATAAGCCCGATGGTCCTGAGTTTCATATTTACCACATCAATGATGGGGAAGGCCCTCACTGCCTCCCCAAGGTGCCCTTCTAGTAAGTTCATAGAGGCATGTCAACAGGCTAGAAAGCGGAGTCTCGGCGGGCTCTTACGGGTGGATTTTATCCCAGGACGCAATTAAACGACGCTTTAATTGAGTCCTACGAAGTTCCTTGACACCGCCCACCTCCCGCGAAAGGATTTTTCAGTTTGACAGCCCGTATAATTCGGTACGAGAATGCACCCTGAGGAACTGCGCAATGCGTGTCACTTTATTGGGTCATGCGGCCGTATT
>JAPUHZ010000371.1 GCA_027297485.1 Deltaproteobacteria bacterium | reverse complement strand
CACGCAGTGTAAATGCAGACATCATCTTTGTTCAGCCCGCCATTAACCTCAAAGACATGTCCCCTTTCAAGAGCGAACACAAAGCGGGATTGAACGAAGAAGCGCTGATGCAATGGCAGGCCTTGGTTCAGCAGGCCACGGCACTGCATGAGGCAGGCCGCATGGGGGAGGCATTGGCCCTGTATCGCCGGGCACTTCCTATTGACGACCGCTATGCCGAGCTGCATTTCCGCATAGGACAGGTCCTTTTTGATCTGGGGGAATACCGCGGAGCCGAGCAGGCCTTTTGGCGTGCGGTTGATGAAGACATCGCTCCGCTTCGCATCCTCAGCCCCATGCAACGGATCGTTAAAGACGTTGCCTCCCGGCACAACGTCCCGTTGATTGATTTTCCGCGCATCCTCCAAAAGGCCTATTTTGCCCAATATGATCACGCCGTCTTGGGCAAGGAATTTTTTGTTGACCATGTCCACACCAACATGGAAGGCTACCGTCTGTTGGGTCTGGCCCTGCTTGATCAGTTAGTCAAACAGGGGATTGCCACACCCGTGGCCTCCTGGGGCGAGGCGCGCATGGAGCGCGTGAAGCAAGAGGCCATTGCAGGCCTGGATCCCCGGGAAGAGGGCTGGGCCTTGAAGAATCTGGGAAAGGTGCTGGATTGGGCTGGAAAGTTTGATGAAGCACACAACGCATTCTTGCGGGCCTTGGAGATTCTAGGCCCGGACCCAGTCATCTTTTTTCGACTTGCCAACACTTTATCAAGACAAGGAGAGCTCGATGAGGCCCTCCATTATCTCCGCCAGGTGGTGCCCATCGATCCAAACAGGGCGGACCTCCATCAAGAAATAGGAAGTTTATTAGCGCAGCAAGGGAAAACGAATGAGGCCATCGAACATTACCAATGGGAGCTTCAGCATCATCCGAATAATCATCGCGCGCATACCGGGCTTGCGATTCAGCTCGCAAAGCAGGGCGATAGCAGGACTGCAATCCATCATTTCTCAGAGGCCTTGCGGCTGAAACCAGACGACGAAGTCGTAAAGAAACATCTGCAACAGCTGCGAGCGCGCCGCCACCGGGTAGGGGCCGCCGTCGAGCTTCCCCAATAGACAATCGCATCTGATCTCCCTCGGCTTGCCGAAGAAAGATTTGTTGTGATTTATCCCATAAAAGAAACACTCGCGCGCTATATTCCCTGATCCGTGAGTAAATTTCACTTGGCAACGGATTTTATCCGACAGGAGTTGAGAATTCTGAAAGAGGGGTGCTTTTGACTCTTTATGCTGTTGCTGATGCTTCCTCTCCCATGGCTCGACCTCTGCGCATTGAATACCCTACGCCTATTACCACGTCATGAACCGGGGACTGGCCCACAGCGACATTTCCTCCATGACAATGATAACGCCTTTGACGTTGTTGCGATCAGGTGATAATGATTTGTCATCAGGCAATAGGCTTGGCAACGCCAGTAGTGGCGACCGCAGACCTCGCCTAACAGATGTAAAAACCCAAGGCAGTCGGTATCGTCTTCGAAGAACGGTTCGCGGCGGTCGCCCCGCGACGTTATGTGGTAAACAGCACCAGCGAATTCAATCCGTATTGGACAATTCCGGAGTTCTCAGTGTCCACATCTGAAAGGCAAGCTTCTGTCATTTACTTCCGAATCATCGTTGTTCTTTTCCCCTTCCTAGTCCTACTTTTGCTAGAGGTGTCGTTGCGCGCCTTTGGCTATGGCGAGAATCTGGCATTGTTCATTCCGGCATCACCTAGCTCCGCAGGCAAGGAGTACCTCAGAATTAACCCACAGGTGGCGGAGCGCTACTTCCCTAAAGGCCATTTCATCCCCAGGCCCACCAGTGACCGGTTCTTAAATGAGAAACCCAGAGGGAGCTACCGCATTTTCGCTTTGGGCGGATCGACGATCGCTGGTTGGCCCTATCCAAACAACGTGATGTTCACGCGTCTGCTCCAGCGCCGCCTCACTGAGACCTTCCCCGAAAAGCAGATTGAGGTAATCAACCTCGGCATGGCCGCGATCAATTCCTTCACGCTGCTGGACTTCATCGACGAAGTTTTGGAGCAGCAACCCGACGCGATCTTGATCTATGCGGGCCACAATGAGTTCTACAGTGCCTTGGGCGCCGCATCTACGGTGTCGCTGGGCGCGACAGCCTCTTTGATCCGTCTCTATCTGTCGCTCCAGCGCTTCAAGGCCTTTCTGCTACTACGCGATGCCATCAATCGCGCTACGCTCTTAGTCCAGCGAAGTGCCTCCAGTCCGGAGCATGGCGCGAAATTTCCAACGCTGATGGGGCAAGTCATCGGCGAAGATCAGATCTCCCTTGGAAGCGATACCTACGAGAGGGGCAAGGCGCAGTTCAGAGGAAATCTTCGCGCCCTTCTCTCGAAGACGAAGGCCGCTGGGGTACCGGTGATCACGAGCGAGCTCGTCAGCAACGTTCGCGATCATCCGCCGTTCTTTTCGAATAGAAGCGAGTTGCCATCCCCTGCCGAAGAGGCCTTTCGAAATGCACGGAGCCTGGAATCGAGGGGCCTCATGGAATCAGCGCTAGCGGAGTACACCAGAGCAAAAGATTTGGACGGTTTGCGCTTTAGGGCTACCGAAGAATTCAACGCGATCATCCATGAGTTGGCCGAGGAGCATGGCATTCCGGTTGTGCCGATGAAGTCCTATTTCGAGGCGGCTTCACCCAATCGACTCGTGGGGAATACCTTGATGCTGGAGCACCTCCATCCGAACGCTCGTGGCCACCAGCTGATGAGCCGCGCCTTTTTCGATACGATGCAGAAGCACCGGTTTCTGAGCGACGTTTGGGATTTAAAGAGGAAAGACGCCGGCCGTTTCGACGGATTTAGTGAATTGGACGTTGCTATCGGGGAGATCCGCATTCTCCACGTAACCGACCATTGGCCCTTCAAACCGGAAGCGGAGTTCAGTCATGCGGTGGACAGATATGCTCCACGAACAAAGGCTGAGGAGCTGGCCAAGGAGTTTTTCCTGAAGAAAATCAGTTTCCGTGGGGCACACATGAAAATGGCTGAGTATTATGCCAGCAGGGGGGTGGAGGACTTGGCACTTCGGGAGTATTGGGCACTGGTGAATAGCGCGCCTTTGTATGTAGAGAACTACCTGCGAGTGTCCGAGCTGCTCATCGAAGCGGGGTCCCTCCAACAGGCGTTGCCCTTTATTGAGGCATCTCTGCAGATCGGAAGCAGTCAGCCTGCCACCGCCCAGCTGCTGATGAAATTGACCTATGCCTACCTGCAGAACAACCAGGTAACCGAAGCGAGGCGAATCTTTGCCCGGCTGCAAGAGCTCGAGCCCAAACAACCAGGAATCGAAAGGCTCGTGCAGAGACTAAAAAGAAAAGAGACGAGGGTCAGGCTTCCAAGATGGCAACTAATCTACGCTATGTAACATCTGAGCCCTTCATGCGGGCCCTTAACAACTTGAGATCCTTCGCTAGGTCTATAATAATACAGACGCAGTAAGTAGGTTTACATTTCCTCGGTGGAAGGAGCCTTCAGGCCGAGGGAAATGGGCCAGCGCCTTGAGGGCTGTCACCCCTACCCCTTCACGTGATTATTCCTACCGTTTGGGCCTGTACCAAGCCTCACGTTCGGTTCCCTCGTCCTTCAGTCTCCTTCCCCTCGGAATAGCCTCAATGGTGCAAATTTAAATACATTTGTATTAGTAATAGCGTCGGGCATGCCTTATTGACATTTTGTATCCAGGCATTGGACATAGTCAGCAAGGCGCGTGAGAAAGGGGCGGGGATCTAAAAGATCAATCAGGTCTGCCTGACCTTGCTTCGGGTGTGATCACCAAATACATCTGTACAGGCAATGAAAACCTCGCCTCAAAGAAATCCACCGGCGAGACCCTCTTCTACCACAACGACCACCTGGGGGAGGTCAACGTCACCACGAACGATCTGGGCCCCATGGCGCAGATTATTGAGTATGGTCCGTGGAGGAGGATCTCCAGAAAGGAATAGGGTAAGGCTTGCATGGGTGAATAAACCATTAAAAACAGTGCGTCTTCTCGTAAACGGAACCCGGCCCCAAGGTGTGGTTAAAAGGGGAAATGGGTGATAGTAGTTGAAAAGTGTACGCAGCGCGATCCTGTTTACTTTGTCTGCAGACGCCTTGTCTAATGGGAGGTCAGCTAAAGTAGACATTATTATGGCGCTAAACTTTTTTGATGTGAAGGTGCTGGTCAGAGGTGGAGGGGAGATGGCCAGCGGCATCGCCTACCGTCTGCGCCAGTGCCACATGAGGGTCTTTATTACCGAGGTGGCTGTGCCTACTACGGTGCGTCGGGCGGTGGCCTTTGCCGAGGCGGTCTACCAGGGAAGCCACGTAGTGGAGGGGGTCCGGGCAGCCAGGGTATCCTCTCCAGAGGGGGCCTATGAGGTTTGGAAGAGTGGAGGCATCCCGGTTTTTATCGATCCTGAGGCGAAGGTCCGGGGAGTCATACGACCAGAAGTGATTGTAGATGCCATTATGGCCAAGAGGAACACCGGTACTGATAGGTCTCATGCCCCGCTGGTCATTGGGGTGGGGCCGGGCTTTACTGCAGGATTGAATGTTCATGCAGTGGTGGAGACCAATCGCGGCCATAACCTGGGACGGGTCCTTTGGAAAGGCCAGGCCGAAGAGCACACAGGCGTTCCGGCGCCTGTTGGAGGGTATACGGACGAAAGGGTCCTGCGGGTTCCCCAAAAGGGCTTTTTCAAGGCGCTGCATGAAATCGGCGATCTGGTGAATGCAGCGGAAGTGCTGGCTCAGGTGGATGGCCATCCTATACAAGCTAAGATCAAAGGTGTTTTGCGCGGGTTACTCAAAGACGGCATTTCGGTGGAGGAAGGGATGAAGGCCGGAGACATTGATCCTCGAGGGGAAAGGGAGTATTGTTATCTGATTTCCGATAAAGCGAGAGCCATTGCTGGAGGAGTATTAGAAGCCATTCTCCATTCCCTGAAGGACCTCAGTTCCCATTCCACCTGAATTCTGTCTCATCTCACGTGCAATGCGGGGTAATAGGTGAATCCAAAGAAGCTTACGATTGAGAAAATTCAAGAGGCCTTACGCGAGCAGCAATATATTTGTGATCGCTCCCTGGCCACTGTGGTTTACCTCTCGACTACGTTAGGTAAGCCTCTTCTGTTGGAAGGGGAGGCGGGCGTCGGCAAGACCGAGGTTGCCAAGGTATTGGCGAAGGTCATGGGAACGAGGTTGATTCGTCTCCAATGCTATGAGGGGCTGGACGCCAACACCGCGCTCTACGAATGGAACTACCCCAAGCAGATGCTGCGGATCAAGCTGGAGGAGGTTCGTCATGGGAATCGCGAAGCCGTAGAGACGGAAATCTTCACTGAGGAGTATCTCGTCAAGAGGCCCTTGTTGGAGGCTATTCAGAGTGACGGCTCGACACCGCCGGTCCTTCTCATCGACGAGATTGATCGGGCGGATATGGAATTTGAGGCTTTTTTGTTGGAGGTCCTCTCCGATTTTCAAATCACCATACCGGAGATCGGGACGATCCGCGCCAAGCTCCGTCCCTATGTCTTCTTGACCTCGAACCGTACGCGGGAAATTCACGACGCCCTGAAGCGTCGCTGCCTCTACCACTGGATCGAATATCCCACCTTTGAAAAGGAATATGAGATCATCATGACCAAGTTGCCCCAGATCCGAGACCTGTTGGCCAAGCAAATCTGTGCCTTTATGCAGCGGGTACGCCAGATGAATTTTTACAAGCGCCCGGGGATTGCCGAGACGCTGGACTGGGCCTCTGCCCTCATCACCCTTAATCAGCATGAATTGGATGAGAAGGCCGTAGAGCAGACCATGGGGTGTGTTTTCAAATACCGGGAGGATCTCCACCACCTCCAGGAGGAGCTAGCTGGCAAGAGGTTGGAGCTGGATCAGATGCTGATAGAGTCTACAGAGCCTCAGGCATAAGGAGTGCCATGGAAGTCTCGGATGAAGCTATCCTGAGAGCAGTGGATCGTTATTCCGCTATTCGAGGCCAAGGAACCCTGGCCAACCTATTGGCCTTTGGTCGGGTTCTGAAGCAGGTGGGGATTAAAGTCGGCCTGAGTCAGGCAATTGACGCCAGCCGCTCCCTAGAGTTTGTGGATATCTCGCGCAGAGCGGATTTTCACACCGTCTTGCGTTCCAACCTGGTCTCTGAAAGAGAGGAGATTCCCCTCTTCGATCGTGTCTTTGATTGCTTTTGGCAGGACCACCCCGAGGAATCGCCTATGGAGTCGGTCGAGATGCCGGCAGCTTCCTCGGAGGATAAGGGTGGGAAGCCGGGTGGGGCTGGAGGGAGTTTGGAGGAAGTGGTCGCGCAGGCCTCCAGCCAGGAGTCCAAGCTGAAGGAAGAAGAGGAACCCTTCCCTGTACCCACCTACAGTCCCTACGAGGCCCTGAGCAAAAAAGACTTTAGCGAAATGGGCATTGAGGAGAGTCGTGCTATCAGCCGGGCCATTCTTTTGATCGCCACCAAGATTGCGACGCAGGTGAGTCGCCGCAGGAAACGCGCTCTCAAAGGGGATGAGGTGGATCCGCGAAGGACCATGCGTAAGAGCATCAAATACGGGGGAGAGATTATTGAACTCGTCTCGCGCAAGCGGAGGATCAAGAAAACCCGTGTTGTCCTGCTCTGCGATGTCAGCGGCTCTATGGATTGCTACAGCCGTTTTTTGATCCAGTTTATGTATGGCCTCCAGAACGAGCTTTGGGGAGTGGAGACCTTTGTCTTCAGCACCTCCTTGAGCCGCATCACCCACCTCATTCGCACCAAGGACATCGCTAGCGCCCTGGAGAGAATTTCCAATTCTGTTTTGGGTTGGTCGGGTGGGACGAACATTGGCCGGTCGCTTGACACCTTCAACCGCGAGTTTGCTCCCAGTCTAGTGACTCATCGGACTGTGGCCGTTATTTTCAGCGATGGGTGGGACCGGGGAGATGTAGCTCTCCTGGAGCGAGAGATGAGGAATCTCAAGCGGCGGTGCCGCAAGATCATTTGGCTCAATCCTCTATTGGCCAGCGAGAATTATGAGCCTCTATGTAAGGGGATGCAGGCGGCGCTTCCCTATCTGGATCTCTTTTTATCGATGCACAATCTAAACAGCCTGATGACTCTGGGTCGGACACTGCAAAGGCTGGTAGCTTAAGGAGTCAGAACATGGATTTGATCTATCACCAAATCAAGGAGTTTCTTGAAAAAGGGGAGGCCTTGGCGGTAGCCACTATTGTCTCAACGCGCGGCTCGACCCCAAGAGAGGTAGGGGCCAAGATGGTAGTAACCGCCTGGGGGGAGATTTTGGGGACGATCGGGGGAGGGTGCGGAGAGGCGGATGTGCGGCGGGAGGCGATCGAGGTGATCCGGACGCGCAAGCCCAGGATGGTGCGCGTGGATCTCCTTGATGACATCTCTTCGGATAGCCCGGCCGTCTGTGGGGGAATTATGAATGTCTTTATTGATCCCTGGTGGGAGGAAAGTGAAGGAGAGGGAGCAGAAAACAATGAGCCGGTTAGCTGAGGAGTTGATTCGGGTCAAGGAGGAGGGCGTGGCTGCGGTGTTGGTGACCGTAGTGGAGGCCGAGGAAAACGGCCGAGTGAAACCCGGTGAAAAATGTCTCGTTCGTGACGGCAGGATCAAGGTAGGAGCGATTCGTCATGAAGGACTTTTGCAGGCCGTCCTCAAAGAGGCTGAGGCTCGCCTGCGGGAGGAGAGATCGAAGCTGGTGCCGTTGGAGGTACCCGATGCGGGAGGCAAGGTTGAGCTCTTCTTCGAGGTGATGCCCTCTCCCCTCAAGCTCTTCGTGGTCGGCGCGGGCCACATCGCCATTCCGTTGGTGAAATTTGCCAAGATCTTGGATTTTCATGTCTCCGTCATTGAGGACCGCATACTCTTTGCCAATCGAGAGAGATTTCCTGATGCGGATGAAATTCTAGTAGGGGATATGGCGGTGATGCTGAAGGGGCTGGCAATCACCCCCTCCACTTATATTGTCCTCATCACCCGGGGCCATAAATACGACGAGCCTTGCCTGCGGGAGATCATTCATAGCCCGGCGAAGTACATCGGGATGATCGGCAGCAGGAGACGGGTCAAGGCATGTTTCCAGAGGTTTAGGGAAGAAGAGAAGATCGCCGAAGAAATCATCCAGAGGGTTTATGCCCCTGTCGGTTTGGATTTCAACACCGAAACCCCTGAGGAGATTGCCCTCTCCATCCTTGCCGAGATCGTCAAGGTCCGCAGGGGAGGTAAGGCCCAGTCTCTATCGGGCCATTAACGTATCGTTAATGGTTACTCGTTGACTTGTTAATCGGTTCTGCGTACACGAATAACGAATATACGGATAACGAGTAACGGCTGGGGGTGAAGTGGCGAAGAGAATAACGGGGGTTATCTTCTCCGATTTAGGTCAGGGCGCGTCTTTTATGTCTTTGGATTGGGTGCAGAAGGCTTTGAGGGAAAGACTCGGGTTTTTTCCCTACCCGGCGACACTGAACCTGCGGCTTGAGTCGGAGAGAGAAATGGATGTGTGGCGGGAAGCACAAAGGCGGGTGACGGGCATTGATATTGCTTCACCGGACTCTTCATTCTGCCAGGCCCGGTGCTATTTAGTCGATATCGAAAGGAAGCATAGAGGAGCGGTGCTCCTTCCTGCAGTTGAAGGGTATCCGGCAGATAAAATTGAGGTAATTGCTCCAGTCCGTCTTAAGGATGAACTGCATGTAAGGGACGGAGATCGGATCACTTTGGAGTTTGTGGACTGAGTTCTATGCGGCGACTCATTGTGGGCATATCAGGGGCCACGGGCGCCATCTATGGGGTCCGGATGCTAGAGGTCCTTGCAGGGGTCAAGGATGTTGAGACTCACCTGGTGCTGACCCGTGCGGCCAAGATGACCATCCAAGTCGAGACCTCTTATTCCGCTAAAGACGTCGAAGCGCTGGCGGATGTCGTTCACGACATCAACAATGTCGGCGCCAGTATAGCGAGTGGTTCTTTTCGTACGGAGGGCATGGTGATAGCCCCCTGCTCGATGAAATCGATGGGAGGGATTGTCCTTTCCGTGGGTGGGGATCTTTTGGTCCGGGCCGCCGACGTAGTGCTCAAAGAGAGGAAAAAGCTGGTCTTGGTCGTGCGCGAGACCCCGCTCCATTTGGGACATCTGGAGAGCATGGCTGCCTTGACCCGGATAGGGGCGCTGATCTTTCCTCCGGTCCCGGCCTTTTACCATCGGCCCAAGACGCTCGATGATGTGATCAATCAAACCGTTACCCGTATTCTCGATCAATTTGGGATCGATGTGGCCCTCTTTGAGCGCTGGAGCGATGAGCAGATGAGCCGCCATCCCGAGGCGGCCAATCCTGGCTCCGTGCCAACCGCCAGACAGGGTAAACAGCCCACAAAAAAGCGCAGGTAAGATTCCCTCTGCCACACCATGCCACCCAGAAGGGGTAAAAAATCCGTCTCAGCAACCCAGCAGAGAAAAAAGGAGCACCTCGAGCTCTGTCTCGACAGCGGGGTAGTCGCGGGATCCTACGGAACAGGTTTGGAGCGTTACTCTTTTCTCCACAATGCCCTGCCCGAGGTCGATATCGCAGAAATTGATCTCAGCACGACCTTCCTCGGCAAAGCGCTCAAAGCCCCTCTCATGATCTCCTCCATGACCGGCGGGTTTAAGTTGGCCCGCAAGGTCAACCGGAATCTTGCGCTGGCAGCTCAACAACTGGGTTTGGCTATGGGGGTTGGGTCCCAGCGGGTCGCGCTGGAGGAGCAGAGCGTAGCCGATTCCTTCGAGGTCAGAGATCTGGCCCCGGATATCCTTCTGCTCGGCAACCTTGGTGCCGTCCAGCTCAACTATGGCTACAGTATCGAGCAGTGTCGTCAAGCGGTGCGGATGATTCAGGCGGATGGATTGATTCTCCATCTCAACGTTTTGCAAGAGGCGGTCCAACCTGAAGGGAATCGGAATTTTAAAGGGCTGGCCGACAAGATCGCCGAGGTTTGCCGCCAGCTTGAGGTTCCGGTTATGGCCAAGGAGGTAGGCGGCGGAATTTCTGCGGACGTGGCCGTGCGACTTAAACGGGCGGGCGTGAAAGCCATTGATGTTGCCGGACGAGGAGGAACCTCATGGTATGCGGTGGAGGCCAAGAGGGCGGCTCGAAAAGGACAGCCAGTTAACCTTACCTTTGCCAATTGGGGTATCCCTACAGAGGAGGCCGTAGTCAAGGTGAGAGAAGCAGCGCCGGAGCTGGAGATTGTCGCCTCTGGCGGCATCCGCAGTGGTTTGGATATCGCCAAGGCCATTGCCTTGGGGGCGAATATCGGAGCTATCGGACAGCCCCTCTTGGAGCCGGCTTTGGAATCGGCTGAGAAGGTGATCCATTTTTTGACTGGAATCATTTATGAGATCAAGGTGGCTATGCTGTGTGTTGGGGCAACCAATCTCTCGGCGCTCAGCAAGGTTCCATTGGTTCGACGAGAGCCTTAAAGCTATCAGCAATCAGCTGCCAGCCCAAGACCAAAAAAGCTGAAACCTGATGACTTAATGAATCCCGATGTCCGAAGAACTTAAACAGCAGATCCTGAGCTACATGGAGGGTCACAACACCATGACGCTGGGAACCTGCCATGAGGAGATTCCTTGGGCGGCGACGGTTTTTTATGCCAGCGATGGGCTCCATCTCTATTTCTTCTCCGCTCCAGATTCCCGCCACTGTCAGAATTTAGCGGCCAATTCTCGAGTAGCGGTGACTATCCAGGAGGACTATCAGGATTGGCGTAAGATCAAGGGCATTCAGCTTGAAGGAAAGGTGGTCCTGGTGGATTCCCTTATTGAGAAGGGCAAAGCGATGACCGTTTATGCCCGCAAATATCCCGACATCATAAAGCTCTTCACTGATCCGACAAGCGGTATTTTTTACAAGGCTTTTTTAAAAGTTAAGTTTTACTGCGTGGTCCCGGAGCGGGTTTTTTATATCGACAATGAACAGGGTTTCGGCAAAAGGCAGGAACTTGTAGTTCATGAATAGGGATTAAGGGTTAAGGGGATCAAGGAATAGAGAGATTAAATGTCGAGACTTCTGGGGAAAGAGCTGACGGAAGAACTCTTTAACCGCCTCAAGGGAGAAGACGTCGCCTCCAAGATGGGGAAGGCCATTGTCCTGGTCACGGTGGACGACAAAGGATGGGCCCATCCCGCCATGCTTTCCTATTATGAAGTCGTTGCCAAAGATCGTTCCAGGCTCGATCTGGCTATCGGAAAGACCAGCACCACCGCGAAGAACCTGAGGAGGACAGGGAAAATCACTCTTTTGATTACCGACAGCGGCATAAACTACTACCTCAAAGGCAATGCCCGCGAGATCAAGGAATCCATGACGGGAGTGCCTTTCATGTCCCTGTTTCGTGTGCAGATAGAACAACTCTTGGAGGATCAAGAGCCTGATGCGATGATTACAAGCGGGGTCACTTTCAGCCGCCCTCAGAAAAAGGAAATTGACGAGACCATAGAGAAGATCTTTCAGGGTGTGCGGGGAGAACCATAATAAAGATCAAGGGCTTAAAGGATAAAGGGATCAAGGGGAAAAAATGAAGGGACAAGTAACCCTTTCATCTCTTGATCCTTTTTAAACCAGTTCAAAATCGATTTCACCGCGGAAGGCGTTAATGCGGGTCACCTTAATCCGGACCGAGTCACCCAGGTGAAAGGCGAGGCCGTATCGGCGTCCTTTGATGACGTACTCTTTTTCGTAGTAGTGGTAGAAGTCGTCTTTGAGTGCTGAAAGACGCACGAGCCCTTCGACGAAATAGTCCTCCAGCTCAACAAAAAATCCGAAGTTGGCGAGGCTGACAATAAAGCCGCCGAACTCCTCTCCGATCTTATCCATCATGAACTGGGCCTTTTTGAGATTGACCATCGCCCTCTCGGCTTCCATAGCGGTCCTCTCCTGCTCGGAGGTGTGCGTTCCGGCTTCCTCAAGGTAGGCATCGAGCTCTTCTCTTTTCTTCGGCTTGAGTTTTCTTCCTTCTAGGGCATGTTCCAGCATCCGATGTATGATCAGATCGGGATAACGCCGGATCGGTGAAGTGAAATGGGTGTAGCAGGTTGAGGCAAGGCCGAAGTGGCCGATGTTTTCCGGCGCGTAGTGGGCCTGCTTCATGGCGCGCAGGAGCACTCGATTCACGACCCTCTCTTCAGGTTTTCCCCGGCAGGCCTCTAAAAGTCCCTGAAGCTCTCTGGGTGAGATCTTTCCTCGTTTCAGCGGCAGACGGTATCCCAGGCTCAGGAGGAAAGGGGCGAGGGCCTCCAGAGTTTCCTCTTCCGGTCCCTCATGCACCCGATAGAGAAGCGGCAAGTTTTTTTCTTTGAGATGACGGGCGACGGCTTCATTAGCAGCGATCATGAATTCCTCGACCATGCGGTGAGCGATGTTGCGTTCGGCGCGCACGATGTTTTCCGGCATTCCTTGAAGGTCGAGCAGGATCTCCGCCTCGGGGAGATCGAAATCCAAGGTTCCCCTGCGTCGCCTGCTCTCCCAAAGGAGCAAAGCCAGCTCTTCCATCAGCTTGAACTGGTCGACCAGATTCTGATAGCGCCGGATGCATTCCGGATCTTTGTCGACGAGGATGCGGCGCACGCCAGTGTACGTCATCCGAGCTTGACTGCGAAT
>JAPUHZ010000370.1 GCA_027297485.1 Deltaproteobacteria bacterium | reverse complement strand
TGATTGCGCGGCCGGTGTCCCATCTTCTCGTGTGCCGACGAGCACGCATAGGTGACTGACGAGTAGTCCATTGAGACTCTGGAGGGACCCAGGCCGACGGGGTAGTCTTTTCACTTGACACACTTTTTCATAGGTGACCCCATCCGACGAGAAGAACGAACTGACACACGACATCCAGAACAACTGGTATGTGGTTAGGTGTGCAGTTTCATGACATTGTGAACGGATGGAGACTTCCTTGAGTCTCTACGGTAGGTTATCCCGGAGCACTCAGCAGCAAGGAGGACTCCATGACTTACCATGCCAATGCTCGCACGACGGTCCACCAGCGCAAGCGGATTCGCCAGAGCCGTGAACCGTACCGACTCCAGGCCAAGCAGTTGGGCGTCAGTGTAGCCACAATCGCGAGATGGAAACGCCGCGGCAATCCGCGGGATCGCTCCAGTCGGCCCCAGCGCCTCCACAAGGCCCTGCCGCCGGAAGCGGCCCCCATCCTGGGCTGGCTGCGGAAGGACTGGCTGATGGATCTCGACACGGTCTGGCTGGCGCTGCGCCAGACCGTCTTCCCGCAACTGAGTCGCTCCGCGGTCTACCGGGAGCTGGTGCGCCTGCAGCTCCACCAGCTCAAGGCGCTTCGCCCCCCGAGGCAGCGCCGGCGGGGCAAGTTCCGGGCCTGTCCCCCGGGCTTCCTCCATGTCGATGTGTTCTACCTGCCCCGGCTCGACAGGCAGCGGCGCTACCTCTTCGTCGCCATCGACCGGGCGACCCGGCTGTTGACCACGCAGGTCTCCGACACCCGCGAGACGGCCAGTGCGCTGGCGTTCCTGGCCCACTGCCAGCGGTTCTACCCCTTCCGCCTCTACCGGATCCTCACCGACAACGGCCGGGAGTTCACGCTGCGGACCTACCGGGGCCGAGGGGGGGCGCGGACGCGCCAGCTCCACCCCTTCACGCAGGCCTCTCGGCAGGCCAAGATCCGCCACTCGCTCACGAAGGTCTACCATCCCTGGACGAACGGCCTCGTCGAGCGGGCCGGCAGCACGATCAAGACTGAGACGGTCTATCGGCTCCATTTCGACACGGTCGCGCAGTTGCTCTCGGCGCTCTATGGGTTCGAACGCTACTTCAACTGCCATCGGCCCTACAAGGCGATAGGCGGCAAGACCCCGTCTCAACTGACGCAGGAATGGTATGCCAAAGCACCGCAGCGGTTCCTCCGAGAACCTACCGTGCTGTTCACAACGTGGTGAGACTTGACGGTTAGGAAGTGAAACGGCCATCTAGCTTTCGCTTGAGCGTCAGCAACAGATATTCGGGGAAAGGCCGGCCGGGGTAGCGATAGCGTGGGTGAGGGGCTGGAGAGGTGCCTGGGAAGGGCGCTGAGACCAAGGAAACGGGGTGGCCGAAGGGCTACGGAGAAATTCTATCCGAGGCCTAATCTCCCTTCCCCGTCAATTCAAAACATCGAAAGCCTGACACCTCTTGAGACAGGAGAATAGGAGAAAATTCTTTTTTCTCCACCTCTCCCCTTTCTCCATTTCCCCTTTCCTTTGTGCTTTAGTGACTTTGTGGCAAATCACTTTTGGTTGCGGCTTGCCGCGTTATGGAATTGAAGTCTGACAACCGATCTCTGTTTCCTGCTCCCAATTATGCTAACGTGGCAATACTCTTATATCCCTGTTATATAATAATGCCATGAATACTATTAACGTAATTAAAACATTAGGGGTTGTTGCCAGTGTTGTTCTTCCTTTATTCAACATCCCGCTGATTTTGAAAATCAAAAGAAGGGGTTCTTCAAAGGATTTTTCTCTAACGTGGGCATTGGGAGTTTGGTTTTGCTTTTTACTTATGATGCCCGCGGTATTCATCTCTCACGATATTGTGTTTAAAGTGTTCGGTATAATAAATTTTTTCCTGTTTACCGCTGTTGTTGTTTATGTACTCAAGTATCGCTAATTATGGAGGGGTAATTTTCGGAAATCGGGGTCAGACTGGAATTTTCTGGTAGGTCCTGCTAGAGTGCGGACGACCAGTCACCTGCACGCAGGGGGAGGGACCGGTGCCCAAGGACGCGAGGCTATAGGGCTGCGGAGGGTGTGGTCGGGGAAGTCGGGTCGGCTAAAAACGAAGATGGAACCTACAGCAGAAACCCCAGTCTGACCCCTATTTTGCTCCGAGGTGGGCATTTCCGGGGAGAGGATGTATCCATCTGGCTTGGCGTTGGGGCAGGGAAGCGCTAGGGTGGAGGCATAGCCGGCTCCCGCGCTGGAGAAGCGCCCGGGATGGAGATGATCCAGCGGAAAGATGGGTGGCCGAAGGGAGGCCGGAAAATTTAAAACGAGGGACTAATATTGTATACTGTCCCCACTGATTCTTCGGGACCAGGAAGCGGATGGACCTGCGAACCGTCGAGCAGTGGCTCCGACCGAACGTGAGCTATGATCCGGATGCCGAGAAGGCATAGGAGTCCGAGAAAGCAGAATTAGTCAACAAAAGACTTGACCCCATCCGGACCGAAACGGCTGTGGTTGTGGCCAAGCTCGGTCCGACTGGCAAGTTGGTAATTGTCACGGTGTATGTCGACTAAGATGGCGACCAAGTCCAGAAGGTGTGATATTTGCGGCAAGAGCGGCGCGCAGACTCGGCGCGTCACACGGAGTTACGGCAGCGGCGCGAAGTTGCTGGTTATCGAGAATGTGCCCATCGTGACCTGCCCCAAATGCGGTGAAAGCTACCTAGCTGCCGAGACCCTGCACGAGATCGAGCGAATCAAGCGGCATCGGCGCAGTCTTGCAAAGTCCCGGCCCGTGGCTGTTGCGAGCTTTAGATAGTCGGCTGCCAGGCTTTTCGAGTGGACAGGGGAGGGCAGCAGGGGTACAAGAGAGGCATCGCATGCGACTTGCTTGAGAGTCGGATGGCTGATTTTTGGACGAGCGCTCAACTCTCAACAATCGACTCTCGACACGTACTTGAAATGGAACCGGGCGCATAGTCCCCGGCCCACCTCAGGCACAATCACCGGCGTTTCAGAAGACTCTGACGCCCTCTCGGGAGAGGCACCGCCCCGGCCGGGCGTTTTCGTTCTTACGGGCGCGCACGAGGGGCGTAGGGGACATGCGAGGGCCGCCGGGTTGGAAAGCCAACGAAAAGTCTAGGAGTGAACTAAAGGGGACATAGAGATGAGCGTTGTTCCGGCCCAGGCTTTGCGTAACTTTCTCAGGGCAACCCGAGGCAGGTCGCAGTCCGATATTCTCAAGGAATTCCTCCGTATTCTCATCCATAATAACAATGTATCTGAGTCCGGCTCAATACTGAAAATCGTCCTTCGCGCCAAGTATTGGAACTTTTTAATGACGATAATTTCCTGGTAACGGAAAACTTTCTCCCAAAGAATGAGAATTGGCAGAAAGAGTTTAGGTACGACGAAGGAGTGGCTGGCCTCGCCTTTCGGACTAGGACTACTCAGCACATACCGGATGTTCAAAATTCACCTAAATTTACTACAGCTGCTGGTTCCGTGCCAATCCGAGGTATTATTTGTGTGCCCATTATCCTTGATGAAAAACACGATCCACTGGGAGTAGCTTCATTTCATAATTCTACACTGGACAATCCATTTGACGAGAAGAAAATAAGTTTCATTGAGGTCTACGCCGACACTCTTGGAATCGTTCTCAAATCGATAACAATCATTGAGTCTTCCCCGCGACCTGAAAGGATTTTCATCGTGCACGGACGTGACCGGCGAGCGGTTAATGACCTTGAACTAGAGCTACGCAGACGTGGAGTACAACCTCTCCTCTTGTTTCTTCAGCCTCGTACCGGTGGAACCATAATCGAAATGTTAGAGGGGATTTCGAGTCAATGCAGTGCAGGCTTTGTCCTGATAACACCTGATGACGAAGGACGCCTTGCGGGGTCGGGCGAAGAACTGCAACCGCGTGCACGAGAGAACGTGATTTTTGAAAGTGGACTTTTGGTAGCATGGTTTCGCGATGAACGGCGGGTATGTTTCTTAGTGAAGCGGCCCGTCCGACTACCAAGTGATTTAGGTGGAGTATTTTATCAGGAATTCGACGAAATTGCAGGGTGTATACTACAGATAGAAGCAGTCCTAACTGAGTGGAAAATCGATTGGAAACCGAGGGGCGTTTCGCCTTGAACGGTCGCTCCACGCAGTTACCATCTGATGCCGCATCGAGTTACAATCCGGCCGGGGCCGGGATACATATATCATTGGGCGTGGCGGTGGGGAAGGGAAGCGATAGGGTGGCAGCATGGCTCGACTCGCTCGCTGGAGAAGCGGTTGGGAAGGGTGCTGAGACCGCGGAAAGGGGGGTGGCCGAAAGGGAGGGTCAGAAACTTCATGGCGGTTGTCATAGAATCCGGAAGGGAATTAGTCAACAAAAGATTTGACCCCATCCCTCAGGCAAGGACACGGAACGGGATCGCTATTGTTTTGCGCATCTCGTGGCTGTCCTGGGCGAGAAGCGGCTCCCCGACATGACCCGGGAGGATGTGCACCAATACATCACCAGGCGCCTGGTCCAGGGGGCGAAGCCGAATACAGTCCAGCGGGAGCTTGTGGTCCTGAAGGCGGCCCTGAACAAGGCCAAGAGCCTGGTGAGAGGCTTCACCGTTCCCGGTTCCGGCAAACCCCGGCAACGCCGATGACATCACCCGGCTACTAGCGCATGCAGGCCCACCCCGGGATCTTTCGTAGGCAATTTCGCCAGTGAAATGTTATGTCAGGTGCTTGACACCCCAGCCTCGGGAGGACATACGTAAGGCCCCATGAGGGAGCTGTATGTATGAAACCGGGGTGAGCATAGGCCCCGGCCCACCTCCGGCACAATCGGGGGGCACCAAACAATCACACACCTTCTCGGGTATAGTAGGGCCCGGGAGGGCGTTTTACTTTGAGGGTGACGGCGAGGAAGGGGAATTCCAGCAGTCCTGCCGATAGGCTGGGGCTAGGCGAATCTTGATGGTGGTTTGGGCAGAAATAGGCTGCGGGCCAGTAGGGCAATAAGCCGCCAGCGTGGCAGTATTTTCCGGAGAGGACCAGCTTGACAACGTCTTGGTACGTAACGGATAATCCAGCACATTTTCGTCGCACGGGAGCCGGAGCGGGACGAGATAGACTGCCAGAAAGCGCAGTGCTTTTGCAGCTCACTTAATAGTCCGGTTAACATCTTAAAAAGAAGTGTTACGATGACAGAAGTGTTAAGAACTCCGGAAGAACGGTTTGTCGATCTCCCGGGTTTTCCTTACGACCCAGTTTACATTGAAGATTTGAAAGGCTTTGAAGGCTTGCGGATGCACTACGTGGATGAAGGCCCTCAAAATGCTGACGACATTTTTCTGTGCCTACACGGCGAACCAACGTGGAGCTACCTTTACCGGAAGATGATCCCAATTTTCACGGCTGCGGGTCATCGGGTGGTAGCTCCGGATTATTTCGGTTTCGGGCGTTCGGACAAGCCACTGGACGAAGCTGTGTATACTTTTGACTTTCATCGTAACGCGCTAATTGCGTTTATTGAATATTTAGATCTCAAGAACATCACCCTTGTTTGCCAGGACTGGGGCGGAATTCTTGGGCTCACTTTGCCCATGGACATGACAGATAGGTTTTCCCGCCTGCTGGTCATGAACACAACCCTCGGTACCGGAGACGTTCAACTTTCCAAAGGATTTCTCGATTGGCGCGCCTGGGTTAGAAAGAATCCTGATATGTCTGCCGGGAGACTGCTGAAGCTATCATGTTCGCATCTGTCGGAGGTAGAATGCGCTGCTTATGACGCCCCATTCCCCGATATCAACTATAAGGCCGGCGTGCGCCGCTTCCCTGAAATGGTTCCTGATCGGCCGGACTCGCCCGGCGCGGAGTTGTCACGCAGAGCACGCGAGTGGCTGCGCAGTAAATGGACCGGACCGGTATTCATGGCCGTCGGGATGAAAGACCCGGTGCTTGGCCCACCGGTGATGCAGGCACTTCGCAATGACATACTGAGCTGTCCCGAACCATATGAACATTCTGAAGCCGGGCATTTTGTACAGGAATGGGGTGAAGAAATCGCCAGAAAAGCGCTGGCGGCCTTTGACAGATAGAGAGTCCCCATTTTTTAAACTCTTTTAAAACTAAAATGATTCAATCATAAATTAAGATTTGTCCCCTTTAGGGCTGCTCGAAAACTACTGATACGCACCGAACAAGTCGCTGGAGGCGACGCGGTAAACCGCGCGCCTCAGCTTCATCGTTAGGCAGTTTCACATTTAATGCGGAAGGGGGCGTTATGACAATCAGAAAGGAGGCAAAGAGCCTTGGTATGCCCTGGGAGAATGAGTACGGTTACTCCCAGGCGGTGAAGGTTGGGGACACTATCTATCTCGCTGGTCAGGTGAGCCATGATGACAAAGGCAATGTCCTAGGCGTTGGGAACATGGAGGTCCTTGACATAGACCGATCGGTCTATGTTTAACCTGTCACCACAACTCGAAAGGAAGATAAACTATGGCGCCTACATTCACACCAGCCGGACGCTTTGCTGGCAAGAACGTTCTGATTACGGGCGGATCTGGTGGTATCGGCAAAGCGACGGCCGAGCGAATTGTTGCCGAAGGTGGCCGCGTGCTGATTACCGGAACGAATGGCGAGAAGCTCGACGCCGTGAAAGCGAAGTTACCCAATGTTGTGACGCTCGTGAACGACGCCGGCGACCCGGCCGCCGCAGAGCGACTCGGTGAGGTCGTGAAGTCGGAGTTCGGTGTGCTCGACGCGGCATTCCTCAATGCTGGCCATGGAACATTCGTTCCGCACTCCGATGTGACCGCTGCCGACTTCGATCGTCAATACGCAGTGAACGTCCGCGGTCCAATCCTCCACGTAAAAGCCATTTCGTCGCTGCTGCGGGAAGGTGGCTCGATCGTCTTCAATGCTTCGGTTGCTCGTGATCTCGGG
>JAPUHZ010000037.1 GCA_027297485.1 Deltaproteobacteria bacterium | reverse complement strand
AGGAGTGAATTTTGCATTTGGAATATGACCATAGACCTCCCGGACAGGTCTGTCTGGTCTGTTTCGTCCATTGCGTCAGGAGCGTCGAGCTGGTTTATCTCGTTGATCTCGTCTGTTTAGGGAGCTTGGAGCGCGGAGTAGACTCTTTACTCTTTACTGCGTTGTTTCGTCGGTCTCGTTGGTCTTACCTACTTCTGCGCCGGAGCGCATCTTAGTAAAAATAGAGCATCCAATTAGCCCTCCAAGACCATCAGCCATTAAGTCGAGACCACTGGAGCTTCTCCCTGGGACGAAGTAGTGATGGATCTCATCGGTCAATCCGTAGAGCAGAGCCAGAATAGATGCAAGAAACAATAAATTTGCCCCAGGGACCGACCGAGACAAGGCGTAAGCTATTAAAATCCCCAAAGGCACATATGCAACCACGTGAAGCAGCTTATCTGCTCCTGTAAACTCATACAGCGACGGCAAAGAGGACTGTGATGAGAGAGCGAAGATAAATGCCATGTAGAGAACTACGGAAAGCCAACTTAGGAATATCCAAATGTGGTTCACCTGCAGCTCGTCCAGCTTGTTGGTTTCGTTCGCGTGGTTAGGGTCAGGCGTGATATTCGCCATTCTCATTTGGCCTATCTGGTCGATTTCGTCGTTCCGTTTATCTCGTCTGTTTGGTCGGCTAGTCGATTCAGTCTATTTAGTCCTTTGGTCTGTCGGTATGCTTGTTACGTTTCGTCTATTTAGTCGGCCGTCATTCTTCATCGAACCTCAGAAACTCATCTTCGTTTTGAGCTTTATAATAATCTCGAACGGAGGCAAAGATTTTGTCTGCCGCACTCAAAGTTTTCTCCGCTGTACTCTTCCCGCAAAACTGATGCGGATATCCGCTGGGGAGACCATTGGGGTATCGAGACGGCACATAATGCAGATTGAGCTCCCGGGCCTCATCAGTGAGGCCTGCCAATGCATTAACTTTCTTACTTGCCTCCTGAATCATTTCGAGTAGAGAGTGAGTTAGCAGCGCGGCCCTCTTGGCTCCCAAATATTACATCAAAGACTTCAGTGCCTTCTCACCTGCTTGCTGAGCCAGAAAACAGGCCGTATCGTCCCACCTTTCGTATTCCAGCGGACTGCCCGGAGATCAAACGACGCCTGCTGAAACCAGCGTTTGGCCTCAGCCTTTCGCTTACCTGCCATAGATGAGATGGCCTCCTCGACAATCATCTCAGCAAAAGCGTTCCCCCTCCCTTTGCATGGCTGCAAACTCCTCTGGGGTATAGACGAGAACATCTACCCCGCCCAACTCTGCAGGAAGGAGCCTAAGGACTTCCCGTAATCTATCGAAGAATGGTAAGGGGTGCTTTGAATCACAAAGAGATCCAAATCGCTCAAATTATCCTCCTCCCCCTGTGCCCCGAAACCAAAGAGATATATACGGTCCGGCTGATAGGGATGAAGGACCTGAATCATCTTACGAATTCTAACTGAAGCTTGAAGTTCACTCATGACAGAGAGTCACTTCAGTCGGCCCTGATCTCCCTTGCCCACTCCCTATTCGCCTCATACCACTGGACCAGCTTGGCTACGCCATCCTCAACCTCCCTCTGAGGCCGCCACCCTAACAAATGCTCAGCCTTAGCAATGTCTGCCCAGGTAGCCATGATGTCCTCTGGATGGCATGGTATTGTAGACACAGTGGTATTTGGAGGACAGCGCTTCGGCTACCTCCTTCAAGGCCGCATGCGGTAAGGGTAGACTGCCATTGTTTGCATTGCCACTAAGTGACCTAGGATTGTTGGCCCTGCCTGAACATACAGGTCAAAACAAATTTCCTCAGTCTTAACCCCTCGATTGTTTCAGTAGGTTCAACGTGCCGATCAGACTTCTAGCGGTGCACACGCAGGGTTATTCAACTGGCTGGAGGATACTACTTACACTGTTAGGTGGATCACGATTTCAACTTTCGAATTTCAGATTGAGAATCCCTTGACCAATTAAAATAACGTTATAAGTTAATTCCTATTCTCCCTCTCTTTTCATTCCTGATTGCCGGGTATTTCCTATCTGCAGGCAAGCTTCCGCCCCTGTTACAATCGCGGACGAAACCGCTTGCAACGTTCTCTTCCTGCCTTGCTGAAAACGAAAAGAATTAAGAGGATACAACATATACGTATAAATACAGGATCTGGATAGCCGCTGCAGTCTGATTTGTTTGTAGGAATTTGGCTGACCCCATTGTAAAAATCCGGGTCAGGTACAGATCGCCCCAAAGAAGGTGAACAACGCTGCAAAGGCAGCCCTAAAATGTCTCATGGAGCTAGCCGATTTTTTGCGCCCTGTCTTCAATTAAACACACTGATAAACCGAAACATCCACAAAACTACTTTAGACCTGTTGAGAGGAGAAGAGCTTCTAGAAGGCTAGGTTTTTAGATTTAAATGAGGGCGGCTTAGATTCCACTTTTTTGAGCGCTCGTTGGTGCCAAGGCTTGGTAGTTGACTTTGGCTGAGGCTTGGGGATCAGTCTGTCCTAAGCTCTCTTGCCCACTCCCTATTCGCCTCATACCACTGGACCAGCTTGGCTAGGCCATCCTCAAACTTCCTCTGAGGACGCCACCCTAACAGATGCTCAGCCTTAGCAATGTCTGCCCAGGTAGCCATCACGCCAGCCGGATGGCATCGTTTGCGTAAGATTTGCGCCTTTTGCTTCGTCAGATTTTCAAGTAGCCGGATGGCATCGTTCGAAACAATCGGCTTGTCAAAGCCCATATCGCTCCTCTGTTACATCTCTTTTTGGATTTTTCATAGCAGTTAGCGTCCCTGACGTCTCCCCTCGTCCCCTCGTAAATTTAGTCACTCTTGTGAATTGTTTATCTTTCTAGTTTTGGCTTTCAAACTCTGTTGACCATGGTCGTTGACTTAGGTACGGATAGAATATTTGGAGGTCAACCCTTATGGCAGTAAAGGTAAGCATCTCAAAGTTCAAGGCCACTTGCCTGGCCCTTTTGAAAAAAGTGAAAAGAACGGGGCAGCCGATTCTTGTTACGCGAAAAGGGAAACCAATTGCCCAGGTTATTCCTCCTCCGCCGCCTAAAAAACCCGAGTCCTGGCTGGGATCTTTTCAATCTACCGGAAAGATCGTGGGAGACATCGTTTCTCCGGCAACTGCCGAGAGCGACTGGGAAGCCATGCAGCAATGAAACTTCTCCTGGATACGCCTATCCTTCTATGGAGTCTCCTTGAACTGGCCATGCTCAGCAAACGCGTGGCCTCTGAACTCGAAGATCCATCGAATGAAATCTGGGTTTCGCCCGTTAGCATTTGGGAAGTACTTGTCCTTGCGGAAAAGGGTCGCGTCATCCTAAACCCGGATCCTTTGACGTGGATACGCAATGTCTTGAGAACAACTCCTTTAAAGGAAGCTCCACTTAATCATGAGGTAGCCATCCAAAGCCGCACTGTTGATCTCCCCCACCAGGATCCTGTTGATCGATTTCTGGCCACAACTGTGTTTATTTACGACTTGACTCTAGTTACTACCGATAAGCAGCTACTAAAATCACGGAAGTTTGCCGTCCTGGCCAATAAGTAGCCGAGAGCTGAGGGTCTAGAGTTTAGAGCTTGGAGCTGGAGGGTCATAGAGTCTTTAAGTGCAGAGTCCGCTGGGCTGTTGGATTAGCTAGGAACTGAGAGCCAAGAAGTTAATCAGTCTGAATTTCTTTGGCCCAATCACGGTTGTTTCGATACCATTCAACCAACCTGACTACACCGTCCTCGAACTGCGTCCGTGGCCTCCAGTCCAATAAGCGCTCGGCCTTGCCGATCTCTGCCCATGTAGCCATGACGTCGGCAGGATGGCGCGGCTTGGACTCAATATGGGCTCTGCGATCAACCAGACGCTCTACCAGCCGGATAGCATCATTTAAGACAACCGGCCGATCAGAGCCCAAATTAATCACCTCGTATTCCACCGGCTTGAGCGCCGCCACTGTTCCCCGGGCTATATCATCCACGTAAGTGAAGTCTCGCGACTGCTTCCCGTCCCCATAAACCGTCACCGGTCGTCCCTCGCTCATCCACTGCACAAAGCGGAAGAGACTCATATCAGGGCGTCCTGCCGGACCGTATACAGTGAAGTACCTCAACACGGTCACGTCAATTCCGTGTAAGTAGTGATAGGTGTAGCACAGCGTTTCAGCTGCCTTTTTCGAAGCCGCGTAGGGAGAAAGCGGCCCATCGGTATTGGCATCCTCCCGAAAGGGTTGAGGGTTACTGGCCCCATAAAGGCTGGATGTAGAGGCCAGGATAAATTTTTTCACCCCAAACTCCCGACATAGCTCCAGTAGGTTCAACGTGCCAGTGACATTGGTATCAAAGTAAACCCACGGATTTTCCACGCTCTGCCTCACCCCCGCACGCGCTGCAAGGTTGATCAAGGCCTCAAAGTTCGAGTTTCCAGTTGTGAATTTCGAGCTGAATAAGCTGCGCAGTCTTTCCCGATCGGTAATGTCTGCGCGGTGAAAGGTGAACTTGGGACTTCCTTCTAGTTGGGCAAGACGCCACTTTTTAAGACGAACATCGTAGGCGTCATTAAGATTGTCCAACCCAACGACCGTATGGCCGTCCGCCAACAGCAATTCCACGACTTTCGACCCGATGAAACCAGCGACCCCAGTAACAACATAACCAGCCATGACAACCTAACTCATCCGCCCGTAGGAATATAGGACATCTGGCAACATGGAAAAGCGTCAAGCTCCAGAATGGCAGCTATCGTATCCTTAACAGTGCGACAGGCAATAACTGATGAAAATGAAATGCCTCGCGTAATGCTTGGTAAAGAATCGTCGTGCAGGGAATAACATGCTCTTTGGGAAGTATAGTGTCGCATGCTCAAGGGACTCTCTCTCATTGGGTAGTGATCATGCCTTTGTTGGCCTCAAAGGTTTTCCGCCCGATTCCCTTGACTTTGATAATGTCCTCTGGCTTTTCGAATGCCCCATTCTTCTCTCGGTACTTAATAATCCGTTCAGCGTACTTTGTCCCCACTCTCTTGAGCCGAGTGAGCTCCTTAAGCGAGGCTGTATTGATGTTGATCTTCCCACCTGCAATCTCTTCTGATTTGGTTTCTTTTTTCGACTCTGCTGAAAAGGAATTTGAGATCCGCACTCCGAGAATCAGGGAAAGTGCTATGATGAATGTGACCAATCCTTTGCTGACCATGATGTGCTCCTTTCACCCTTTATTTTTCTTTGCCTCTCCAATTCTCCCTTATTTGCTGTTTACCATTTTCCAGACAAGCTTCCGCCCATCCTGCATCATCCTGACCCAGACAGGTTCCCCGTGAAAAAATGCCCCATTAAATCAGAGAGACCACCCCCCTAAACGCTGAGTGATCTCTCTCTATGTGCCAATCGCCTTAGGTTCGAAAGCCTGGAAGTTGAGAATTTTGGATGTTGGCTTGGTTAGGATGCCGGAATGCCTTTTAGCTTCCTAAACTCCGGCCTCCTAGCCTCTTCGCCTCCTACCATCCCAGTCCTCTACCTGACGGTTGACCATTTAGTAACAACCATTGACTACGGACTTGAATCAGACCGGACCGATCATCTCACTAGAAAGAACCACCCGAGTCGGACGGCCCAAAAGGTCAAGGAGAACCGCTACACGCTCGTTTCCTTTCATCTCTTGTTCAAAGATCGCGTCAAGGCCGGATAAGGGCCCCTCCTTGATCCTTATCGGCTCACCGACTCTATACACCCGAGGTTGGATCTGGGCTATTCCATTAGGGCAGCGGTCCCGTAAAGTCTGGATGACCTCCACTCCTACCTCTGCGATGCGATTCCCAAACTTCACAAAATCTTTCACCCCTGGAGCGTACCGGGCCGTCTTTCCCGAAAGAAGGAGATCCAAGCAGCAGAAAAGATAACCAGAGAAAAGCGGCACCAAGACCCATTGAAACCGACTCCCAATTCTACGTCGGCATCGAAGCCAGGGGAGGAAAACCTCCATGTTGAGATCACCGAACCTCTTCTCAACCGCTGCCTCTTTCCGGGGTTTCGTTCGAATGGCATACCAACGAAGCCCCCCATCCATCTCAAGCGATCCCGCCTTCATTGGCTAATTCACTCTGTAGGGGAAATATTCTGCGACCCTATCCGAAAATGAGAAAGGTTCGATTCTTAATGAATTCTTTAATTTGACAAGAGTCGTTCGGCCTCTAACAGGGTTCCTTGTCAGGGCTTTTCTCCTTCTGTGCCAACGATTGAAATACGAGATGGTGCTGGTCCCCAAGGATTACATCACCTTCCTTACATTTCCCCCAGGGATTTCCATCAGGAGACGAACGTAGCGACTCATTAAAAGCTAATCGCAGAGTCTGTATCCAATACTAACCTCGGTAACGACTCAGAACTCCCAGACACCGCCGTCTGTCCTGATGGACATAAAAAAGAGGCTGGCAATTATTCGCCCGAACCATCAGGTGATAGATGACACCCTCAAAATCAAGTCTCAGCAGACGTGCCATAAAGGAGTGCTAGGGAATTCCCGAGGAATCTAAGGAAACTATAACCCAATAGCCCATTAATCGTCAACTAAAAAATTAGCAGGTGTCGTGGCAACGTCAATCTTTCAGGGTAACAGTTTGTGGAATTGGTTCGTATACCTCGTAGTGGGTCCATAGCGGAACTCCTCCCGCCTGCCGTTCGTTGGGTATAAGCCAAATGCGTGCGTCGTTTTGGAATCAAACCGTGCGATTTTTTCTCTTTGGTAGAAAAACTCCACCGCGCCGTCCAAAAGGACATGCACATCGATTCTCCTGTTGGCGTAGGAGCGATAGGGAGATTTCTTCGGGATCTGAAAGACAGCTCCCTCAAAGGGAGCCGTCGTCAATAGGTGTGTAAAAAGGGTTAGGCGGCGTCCCTGT
>JAPUHZ010000369.1 GCA_027297485.1 Deltaproteobacteria bacterium | reverse complement strand
GAGCGGCTAGGTTTAGACTCTTCTTTTTATTTTCCCCCTCCGTTGGCCTCATTTCGCACGAGAAGCCTCCTCAAAGCTGGGGGAGGTTTTTCCTTACTTCTTAACTTACCCTTCTAGTAAAGCCTGGAGGGGGTGTCAATAGGTTAGAAAGCGGCGTATTGGCGGGTACTTACAGGTCGATTTCACCACAGGACGCAATTAATCGACGCTTTAATTGAGTCTTAGTTCAGGCAGCCGAACCGCTTTCAATCACCAGACGAGTACCCACACTACCCTGGACAAATGCTTCCGGAAGTTCTCGCGCAAGCGCATGGATTGCTTTCCAACCCGTGCAGTGGCCCGGCATGATAAGCCGTGGAGCGATTGCCTTCAACTCCTTGACGGTGCGAGGAATAATTGGCTCAAAGATTCCTCCGGTGAGGTGCAGTCCTCCAAGTAGTGCGTAAATCGTATTAACACCGGTTAGTTTCTGAGCGTAACGGATGGAATTGATGGCGCCGGCTTGCATCAAGGCCAGCCCCAAGGTGCTGTCCATCTGCTCGGTTGACAGACCCAATACTCTGCCGACGCCAACCGCAGCCCCGAAATATCCCAGAAGCTGCCCTTCCAGAAACCTCTCGTTGGCTTTGACTCCGGCGGCGGAGAGGGCTCTGGCCAACCGCGCGGTTACCTCAGCGGCAGCAGAACCTCAAGTTCTTGATGGCCAAGTCCCCAGATGGAAGTTCCTATCATTTCCTTATTCCAGCGGGAAGGACCATCATTCTGTTGGATATAGAACTGTGTTCCGGGACACGACACTGGATAGCAGAGATGGGCGGTCACTCAGAAGAAAGAAGTGCGCGCCCAGGCGGTCGCGGAGATGGCAGAACTCTTGGGCGGGGAGAAGGCGCTCATTTTGCCGACGGCGCCGGGCCCCGTGTCCCGCTTCAACTCGCCACCCAAAGATGTGGAAAATTTTCGGCGGCGAATTCTTAGCCTGACATCTATCGCTGCACTTGGCCGTCTGCCCCAGGTCAATCTGCCCCTCGCGCAAGCGGACTAGAGCAGAGGGCAGGGAAATCAAAAATGCCGACTGTCAGAGTTGATAAAAGATATGCATAGCCCTGCTTGACAAGCCGGTGCATATTATCTATGTAGCACTTAATTGAGTTTCCCGTAAAGAAAGAAAGGAGAAATACGATGTTGAGATCATATGTTCGGATAATAGTTTTTCCCATGGTGCTGACAGCCCTTGGAATCGCTCAGGCAAGCCTTGCTGAGGCCCAGCAGCTTTTGAAAGCAAGGCTGGCGTTTCCTGTTAACAGCGTGGCGTTTTCGTCGTATAAAATCGCCCTGAAGAAGGGTTTCTATAAGAAAGAAGGGCTTGACCTGGAGGCGATAAGGATGTACGGAGGGCTTTCAATCAAGGCCATGATAGGGGGAAGCATGGACTTTTCTGCGTCAACGGGAGCGCTTAATGCGGCGGCACGTGGGCTAAAAATCAAGGTGATTGCTACACTGGCTGACAAAAGTGCAATGGATGTCATTACCCGGCCTGACATAAAGACCGTAGCAGATCTGAAGGGCAAAAAGCTTGCCATTACGGGCTTTGGCGGCTTGACGGAACTTGTCGCGCGCCAATGGTTGACCAACAATGGGCTTGAGCCAATGAAGGATGTTATCCTGGTTGCCATGGGAGATCAGGCCAAGGTGGTCCAAAGCCTGAAGGCCAAGGCGGTGGATGCAGGACTTTTGTCTCCCCCACACAATTTCGTTGCAATGGAGGCAGGGCTTAGAAACCTGGGATGGACAGGCAAGTCCGTTAAGACTATTAGCGGTGTTTTTTCAACTACGGAAAAGAACATCAAGGAGAACCCAAAAAAGGTTTATGCCTTCGTAAAAGGGACGCTGAAAGGTCACCTTACCTTTATGTACCGCAAGGACATTTCTATGCCGATAATAATGAAATGGTTAAACCTAGAGAAGGCTGTCGCAGAGAAGGCTTGGGAGGCACAGATACGCATCTCAACGAAAAACGGAAGGGTGGCCGGCGACCTGATGCGTTTTACTGCCGATAGCGTCCAAAAGAGGCTGAAGCTGACGACAAGTGTGAAGCCTTCTCAGCTATTCGATTACAGCTTTATGAACAGGGCCTTAAAAGAAATTAAGGCAGAGGGGTGGACCCCGTAAAGGGGGGAAGAGAGGACTGAAAAACGTCTTCTTCCGCATTCAATAAATACCTGAATGTTTTTGCACCCTTTGAGTCTTGCAAGGCTGGCGGCGATTTTGGGTTGGAATGACCAAAGGCTTTTCCAAACCCACCACGTTTAGGAAATAGCCTCCATTGCATCAGCGATTCCAGCCCGGTAAGTACGGTAAAGAACTTCCGACTCTTTTGCCGCTTGGAGGACCAAGGATTTTTTAGCCAACTGCAAATTTGACTAAATCGGACATAAACATATCGCTGTGCTAATTGTCCGCTTCACTGTGAGGTCATTAAGGACCAGTATTCAGAACACGGTCACTTAGATCTCATTGTGCTCCAGGGTGGGGCAGTTGGTTTGACTGCTGAAGATCTTCTGAACGCTGATCCGATTCCCACTACACGTGCCACCTTGTATGCCTGGGCTTGGATAACTAGAGAGAAGAGTTGGATCGAAGGACTGGCTTCTTTGACCGTCACAGAGTGGACCAACGATGATCGTCTTCTAGCCGACCAAGGAGGAGGTAATTCGACCCGAATGGCCAGGCGTTGGATGGAAGATATGGGAATCAAAATGAAAGACATGCCAAATTTTAGCGTTCACGCAGAGGCCGATGAAGAGCACAGCGATATGTTCCTTCCTGTTTTTTCCAAGTTTGCTACAGGCGAAAAAGAAGGACTGGCGCTTCAGGCGGTGCGGGAATCGCTCGATCTTTTGGCCATCTACCACGGAGGAGTCGCCAAGGCGATGGAGAAGCTCCCCTAGATTATATCTGGTCGCGAATCCAACCCGGGAAAGCTTTCAAGCTGTTTTACCAGTCAGTAGTCAAAGGAATTAGCCCAGGAATGTAATAGGAGCGATCCCCAGTCGGCAAGCCGGCCAGAAACGTTTAGGCTAAATAGTCCCCCAGGCTTTGAGTTCTAAATAGGGTCCTCAGATCGGCAGATTGTACAGCGTCTTGGGATTTGCGTACAGGATATTTTCCTTAAGCTCCTCAGGTAGATTGGCTTCGGCCAGGGACCCGGCCATGTCCTCTTCCATTGACGCATCCCAGTGCGGGTAATCAGAGGCCATCAGCAGATGGTCATCGCCAATCCACTTCGCCACGTAGAGGATGTCCTCGTCTGCTTCGCACGAGACCCACAGGTTTCCTGCCCACACGTATTCGGACGGCGGACGCTTCATGTCAGGGAAGCGTCCGCTCTCGTAAAGACGAGTTGTCTGGCGCATAATATAAGGTACCCACATCGACCCCACCTCCAGAACGGCCACCTTCAGCTTTGGGAACCGCTCGTGCTTTCACGATCCTTATTCGCGGCCAGGTCTTAAAAACAGGCCGTGGTTGTCCAGGCAACAGGTGAGCAGAACTACATCTTTGTGGAGTGTGCCTCAAAAGAAATCAATTCGAAAGCGTAAACCCCTCGAAGGGTGCAACCGAA
This sequence comes from Deltaproteobacteria bacterium, assembly GCA_027297485.1. The sequence continues at coordinate 4,540 of JAPUHZ010000369.1, read as the reverse complement.
ACCAAAGGGGAGGGTTTTTGATTTTGGTCTGGAGAAAAAACGATCATTCCTCCTCGATGAAAAGCCAGGGAGCGAACTTTCGTTCTATGGATTTAATGATCTGGCTTGCTACTACTCCAAAGATGGTAAGGGTCAGGATCCCCACAAAAAATGTGTCCGTGTCATAGGTGTCCCCGGCAGTTCTTACCATAAAGCCGATACCGGCAATGGAGATATAGAACTCCGCTACTACCATCATGATAACCGCCCGTCCCATTGCCAATCTTAAACCGGCTATGATGTAAGGGATGGCAGACGGAAGAACGATCTTTGCAAAGATCTGTCTTTCTTTGGCCATAAACGAGACCGCCGCCTCAATAATGTTCGGGTCCGTTTTCTCCACACCGGTCTGCGTGTTAATAAGAATGGGGAATACTGACCCTAGAAATATCACAGCTACCTTCGAGAAAAGATCGATACCAAACCAGAGAATAAAGAGAGGGATCAGAGCGACCATCGGCGTTGAGTATAGGGCTGTTACAAAAGGCTCCAGGACATACTTGGCCATTCTAATTCGCCCCATTACAATTCCAAGCGGAATACCAACCCCAATCGCAAGGAAAAAGGCAATAAATCCCTCCTGGGCGCTGACGTAGATGTGTTGATATATTTCACCGGTTTTAACATACAGTTCTGCAAATTTCATCAGGATCAAACTCGGCCTGCTGGTAAAGAGCGGGTCCATTAGCCCGAAAGCTACAACACCTTCCCAGAGAACGAGAAAACAACCAACGGCCGCGGTTCCCACAATATGGGGTTGGAAGGATCGATAAAAGTCATCCAGTCCAATAGTCTTAATTTTGCGGCGCGTCACGGTTTCCTCACTCCTGGCAAAGGACTCAAAGAACGATCTCTTCTTTGAGGCTCTCCCATATTCCGCTTCTGTATTCAGCAAATTCCCGAGTGTTTTTTACATCGTATTTCCATCTGGGCTTTGCAAGGCCAGTCGAAATACGCTCCTTTATCCTTCCAGGCCGGGCCGACATGACGACAATGTCATCTGAGAGAAAAACGGCTTCCTCGATGCTGTGGGTGATGAATACTACTGTCTTCTTATCCTTCTCCCATAGTTTCAGGAGGTCGATCTGCATGAGTTCTCTAGTCTGGGCATCTAAAGAACCGAAGGGTTCATCCATTAGGATGATATCTGGCCCTATCGAAAGGGCCCTGGCCAGCCCGACTCTCTGCTTCATGCCTCCTGACATCTCGTGTGGATAACTTTGCTCAAAACCCTCAAGCCCAACTAACTTGAGTAGCTGCCAGGCTTTATTGCGCCTTACCTTGGGGCTAACACCTTGAAGCTCCAGACCGAACTCTATGTTTTTGATGGTAGTCCTCCACGGTAAAAGTCTGAAATCCTGAAACACCATGGCCCTGTTCTTGTCGGGGCCATTAACCCTCTTGCCATCTATCTCAACCCATCCAGAGGAGGGCTTGATTAGACCATCCACGATCCTAAGTAGAGTTGTCTTCCCGCAGCCGCTGGGACCAATAACGCTCAAGAAGGTTCCCTTCTCAATTTTGAAGGTCACATCATCGAGTGCAACGATCGGGCCCCCTACGCGGGACTTAAATTTGTGTGTTACATCTTTTATTTCAATAAAAGCCATCTTAAGGATTCCATCAAAATGTTGCCTCTGGTCCGGTTTTGATAGCTAGCCCGGTTTCGTTTACGCCTACAAGGAGTTGCCTAGTCACAATAGATCGGCAACCGTCACACTTCCAAGGGCGACTCCGGGTGACCCTGGTCAAGAAAACACACCGGCTCACCGTAAGCCCAGTGCCGCGTTGAGTTACCTAACACCGCAAAGCTCCAGCAGCGCAAGGGCGTATACTTGGGAACAACCGGCTAAATTTACTAGGTTGATCGGCTCGGTGCCCGACGCTTCATCGAAATTCGTGAACTGGCCAGACGGAGTGATACCCCCTGGTCCATACAATAACGAAGGAATGCCGTTTTCATAAAAGAAACCACCGTCACTTGAAACACAAAAGCGGTAGGGATCGGGATAAACGGCCTCGGTACCAAATACAGCAGTGTGAGCATTTTCCACTGTGCGGACCAGCTCGTGATCCTTGGACAGCTCAAAGCCTCGCCGAAACCAAAACAGATCCACGGTCGCTAAACGTTTCCCTTCAGTATCCTTCAGATAGTCAACAACTTGCGTGAGTTCTTTTAATAGATCGGTTACGGGCTGCCCTGGTATTACCCCGATGTACATATATAAAGAGCAAGCACTCGGCACGCGGCCTGGAGCAGACGGATCACCACCGACGATCGCGCCAACAGTAAGCCGGGGTTTCATGAAAGGATGGGGATGCAGTTCTTGGTATTTTTCTTCCCAGTTTTCAATCGCTTCCTTAATTTTAATTGCATTGTCAATAGCGCTTACACCGAGATGCTTCTCTCTCACGTGCGCCCGCTTCCCTTTTATCCCAAAACGGACCTGTGCATAGCCTAAATTGCCGATTTGAACCCGCAACCCTGTCGGCTCCCCGATAATGCAGTGCTCTGCGGCAATGCCCCTATGAGCTAGAACCATGCTTCCAGTTCCCCCGGCTCTGAACCGGGCTCCCTGATAACCATCAACTGGTGCTCCTTCAATCTCCCCGACCACAGCCGTAACCGCCACGGTACCACCGAGGCGTACCCCAGCCTTTTTGATCATCTTGATGGCCATATAGTACGCGGCAAACGCCGACTTCATGTTTGAAGCACCCGTGCCATAGGTCCAGTCGCCGTCAGCCGTGGCTTGAACAATACGACCGCTCGTGTCCATATGGCCATTAAACATAACCTTTGGAACATCCTCGTCGCTTGAGCGACAAATAACATTGTTCCTGCCGGATTCCACTTCCTGAAACTCTACCAGCATGTCCAAACCGGCGAACTTTTGTGCCAAGTAGCGACCCATCTCGCATTCACTACCACTTGGGCTCGGGATGTTAATCATTTCCGTGACCATCTCCGCTAGTTCATCCCGATCAACCCCATCCCGAACCTTGGCTTTTATTACATCTGGTACCATGAACACTCGCTCCTTTCTTTGCCCATCAGCTGGCTGACTACTAAAACCTGTCCGTTGTCTGACTTAAAGCCACACTACTACCTCATGGCTCCGCGTAGCGCAAACGGGTGACATGAGACTCTGGACGACTCAGAATTCACTCCGCAGCTCGCCATTTTTCAACGTGCTCCACAAATATACGGAAGGCTTGGGTGAAAAAGATACCAAGCATAATGATAGACAATAACGGCACAAACATGTGGGTAATTGCCACAACCTCCCGAACACTTTGCTGTGAGAGAAGCATTGTTTACTGTGTTGCAAAAACCGACTGTTAGGAGGTTGAAGGTGGCTAAAAAAGCCGTGTGGCTGGCAAGAGGCGAAGTCGATCTGGATGCCGGACTGATTTCCTTCTACGCGCTCCGAAGGAAAGGTCCCTTGCATCAACCGCTTCTTAAAACCGTGAATTATCGCTTCCCAAAGCGGAAATTCATTGATAGAGCCGGAGACTAAGGAAAGCTTATAGAACCTGTTAACCAAAACTGTTCGGAAGGTTCTGACACTTGGGTTCATTCAAGTAAAACTGTTCGGAACGTTGTGGCAATTACCCCCTTAGCACTCAGTATAATCCGGCTCGTCTCCTGGACTAGGATGTCGGTCGATGCATCCTCCGCGGCCTTGAAGGCCTCGGTAAAGTCCTGGTCATGCTCGAGTAGTTAGCCGACCGTCGACCGAGCCAGACCGGACTCGAAGCAAGAGTTGGTGAGATTCGCACCCTGGGCGTAGAGCTCCACCTGAGAATCCCGTGGTATGGGGTCAATCTCGGCTACTGGCCGGAAGAGCGGGAGGAAGAGGCCAGGCTGGCCGTTCAGGGGCGCTATTACGAGACCGGCGCGAAATTCTCCAAGCGCTGCTGCAACATGGATGAAGAGGGAGAATCGGATCGATCACAATCCTAAGCCTACAACGCAAACCGCTAACCACCCTAGGCCGTGCCAGCAGGTTGATTGCAGATATCTATCGCTGTCAAAGCGAAGACTTTGGCCACATTCACTACGTCCTCGATGTTCTGATACTCCCTACCACCCGATTTTGTTAAGGGATCAAGCGGCCTGGGTCCGTAGTTGATCGCAGGCACGCCAAAGTGGGTCAGAACACTGGCATCAGAATCTATGGCGCTGTAGTCCTTGACAGGATTTTTGCTGTAGACGGTTTTGTGGGACATCTCCATAGACTTCACCAGACCATGATCAGGTTGGATCTCAGCCCCAGGCTGGGTGAGATAGAACTCTACATCAAAATCGAATTCAGGGTCCTCGCCGCGCACTTTCTCCTTCAAGCCGTGGAGTAGCTGCACCATCTCCCTCTTAAGGTCCGGGGGCTGCTGTTTGGTTCTCACATCAAGATATATACTGCATATCCCACCCGGGCTTGCGAGTCTCCAAGGGGCACCACCGTGGATGGCAGAAATTCTCACCGCCGGTTTGGTTTCC
>JAPUHZ010000368.1 GCA_027297485.1 Deltaproteobacteria bacterium | reverse complement strand
GCGCCGTCGGAGGACCGTTTCGCGAATTTGCTCCGACGTTTTCTCCCCAGCAAACTCGCTTACGGCGTGACCCGGTGGAGGAACGTGCTTCTCGGGGCCTACTTCTTCTGGTTCTGCCGGCGCTTCCCGGAGCGTGCCAAGGCGTTTATTCTGGGCCGCGTCCGAACGGAACTAGGCTCCGACTACGACGTTGATCAACATTTCACGCCAACGTACAACCCATGGCAGCAACGCATGTGCTTGGTGCCGGACGGTGATCTCTTCAAAGCGATCAAGGCCGGTCAGGCTTCGGTTGTCACAGACCACATCGATACCTTCACCCAGCGAGGCATCCGGCTGCGTTCGGGTAAAGAACTCGAGGCCGATCTCGTGGTGACAGCCACGGGCCTCAACCTCCAGCTCCTGGGCGGTCTCAAGGTGACGGTCGATGGTGAGCAAGTCGAGTTCTCGAAGACGCTGACCTACAAGGGCGTGATGTTCAGCAACGTGCCGAACCTGGCCTTGGCCATCGGTTACACGAACGCGTCGTGGACGCTGAAATGCGATCTCACCTGTGAGTATGTCTGTCACCTGCTCAACCACATGCAGGCGAAAGGCTACGATCAGTGCTGCCCACGCCAAGACGACCCGGACATCGAGCGTGAGCCTCTGCTCGATTTCACCTCGGGCTACATCCAGAGAGCAATCGACACCTTTCCCAAGCAGGGTCCGAAAGTACCCTGGAGGTCGTATCAGAATTATATGCTCGACGTCTGGACGGTGGCCTACGGCTCGATTGCAGACGGTACGCTGGATTTCACCCGGCGGCCGGCTGTAGCGTCCCAGGGTTCCACTATAGACAATGCCGCGCTGCCGGAACAGGCGGCGGGCTGACCACCGCTTTCAAAAAAACGCGCTCCTCTCCGAGGTGGACCCTCTGGAGAGGTACGAAGGGGGAGAAAAGCCGCGCCCCTTTGGCTGCGAAACAGAAACGGTTGCGCTTATTCCCTGACACCGATTGTCTTGAGAAAGCGTTCCTGCACGACACCACACGTCATTTGGTACAACATGTCACGATCAGGTGACTGGGCCAAGAATCCGAGCGGAATCTGGAATCCACCTTTATCCCTGATATTGCCGCCCCCATAATAGGATTTCTTGTCTTCATCCAAGCCGAAAAGCTTTTTCAAAAACGCATCCGGATTCACGGTATCGCTCCGGGTCCGCAGCGACCCATCGATCGTTTTGCTGTCAACAATGCCAAAAACAAGGACGGTGTCTGTTCCCTCTCGCTGCAGGAGGAACTCGGCAACCTGGGGAATCCCATCACGATGTTCGCCCCGCACAAAGCCGACGTCGGTAAAGACAAAGGAGTCAAAAACCTGCTTGCGCTCCAATGCTTTTTGTATCATGTCCATCACAATAGGCGGCAGGGACTTGGCTGAAATCGCCTTGAGGAGGGCCTGGTCCACACACGGCCACAAATATGCCGCCGCCTCGAACTCCAATCGACTCGCCTCAAGCAGTGCCATGGTGTCAGAACGAATACCATGCATCAGGGCCGTGGCCAGCCGGACTTGGTCACTCTCCCCAGGGTTGAGGCCATTGGGATATTGGGTACGCAAGTATTCCGCGTAAATTGCACATGTGGATGCTGCATCCTCTCGGATATCAACAAACTCGGCCGGGACATCTCTGAGACGCCGATGATGGTCGACAAAAGAGAGGAAGGTTTTGCCTTCAAGCTTATCGGAGATGGGAGTTTCCGTGTTTTGGGTATCAACCAGGGCATAGGCTGCGTAGGGCTCAAGGTCAAATTTCTCGTCATACAGCTGCAGATCGATCTCAAGCCGCTTCACTAGCGCACGGTTCTCCTGATGGCTAACCTCATGAAAACACAGCAGTGTAGATTCAATATCGAATTCTTTAGCCAAAAACTGATGCGCGAGACCGGAGGCAATATTGTCAGGGTCAGGATATCCCACCAGAACCAGGAGAATCTTCTCCCCTCGATGGCGTGCGAGTACCTCGCGGAGCTTTTTCCACTGTTTTTTTGGGGAATCTTTTTCTAGAACGGTTTCAGTTTCAATAACCCGTAGCGAGGGTTCTTCCATTGGCGAGGCTTGAGCCGTGTTTGCCATAGTTTTTCTCCACGTTGTCAAAAAATAGGGGGATCATACTCCTCTATAAATAGAGTGCAACAAGCAGGACCCGTGTCCTTTTCCCTCACCGTAGTACAACTGCTCCCTTGAGTAAGCATAGCGCCTATGGTAGGTGATTCGCCACTGTTAGAGAGAATTAAATCAAAACGCAACCCCAGCAGACCCTGCCCAGAGCACACAATGCTCTCACTCGGCGTACTGTAAAAAAAGGAAGGAAGGAAGGAAGAGCGGTGCTCAGCTTTGTACGCTCGTGTGGACGCCTCGCACTGAATACGCTGCACGAAACGGGTCGAATGGGGATTTTCCTCGGGACAGTGCTACTCGACATCTTCATACTGCCGCTTCAGACAAAGCAGCTTCTCCGCCGTATTTCTTTCATAGGAAGTCGCTCTCTCCTCTTGATCGTCTTTACCGGTGCCTTTACCGGCATGGTAGTTGCCCTCCAGGGGTACATTGCGCTGCGCCGTTTTGGGGGAGAGGAAGCACTGGGTCCCCTGGTAGGCTTGAGCCTGATTCGCGAGCTGGGACCTGTCCTGTCAGCATTGATGATTACCGCCCGAGCAGGCTCCGCGCTGACGGCTGAGCTAGGCATTATGCGGATTACCGAACAGATTGACGCTCTCGAAGTCATGGCTGTCAATCCCATCAAATATCTGGTTGTCCCGATTTTCCTGGCTGCACTGATTACCTTTCCCCTCTTAAATGGTGTCTTTGTTACTGTTGGCATTTATGGCGGCTATATGGTTGGAGTAAAACTGCTCGGCGGGAGTTCGGGGGCGTATTTCTCGCAAATGAGCAGTGCTACGAGTTCTAACGATATCTGGATGGGCGTCTATAAATCACTCGCTTTTGGGGCCATTGTCGCTTGGGTGAGCTGTTTTAAAGGCTTTTACGCTGATCGTGGTGCCGAAGGGGTCGGCCAAGCCACAACACAAGCTGTTGTGATGTGTGCCGTCTTGATCTTGGTCTGGGATTATTTCATTGGATCCATCCTCATTTAGCGCCCAATTGAGCGTATGATTCGCCTTGTCAATTTACATAAGTCTTTCGGCAGCCAACACGTGCTGACCGGGGTCAATTTGGAGATCCCGGATCAGGCGATCTACGTTATTGTTGGCGGGAGCGGAGTTGGTAAAAGCTGTCTTCTCAAACATCTGATCGGCTTGATGCGTCCAGATAGCGGCCAGGTCTGGGTAGATGATGTAGAGATTACCGCCCTCCGACGGCGGGCGCTGAATCGTGTTCGGAACCGATTCGGCATGCTTTCCAGGGAGGCGCACTGTTCGACTCAATGTCTGTGTATGACAACATCGCGTTTCCTCTCCGAGAGAAAACGCGCAAAAATGAACCCGAAATCCGAGAGAAAGTGCATGAGCGGCTCGCCCAGGTCGGATTAGCCGGTGTCGATAACAAATTTCCGTCCGAGCTGTCGGGCGGAATGCGGAAACGGGCGGCATTAGCGCGCGCATTGATCTCTGACCCGGAAATCTTATTAT
>JAPUHZ010000367.1 GCA_027297485.1 Deltaproteobacteria bacterium | reverse complement strand
ATACGAATCAGGAACTGGCTGCTTCATGTCGAATCAATTTAGCAATCTTGGTGCTGTAGCGGTCTTGAATGTGGAGAACACGGGGAGGATTGAGTATAGATTCTCCGTGTATCACAACCCGATGGCCTTTAAATCAGCAGTCATACCCAGGGAGGTCTTTGGAAAATACAAGCAGGTTTTTGGGGGTTAAAGATCATTAACGAGCCATTAAATACATGGGAGGTTAAGGATGGCTAAGTCCGAAAGAACCATGAAGAAGAAAACTGATCTTATGGAGGCCAACGCGGCGGTCTTCTATAAAGCCTTCCGTTCGATGGACTCTGGTTCCAGGCGCCGTTTAGCCCTACGTATCCTGAAAGACGAAGCCCTCCTCAAAGATGTTTACGATCACTTCTTGATCCAGGAGGCCGAAAAGGAGAAGGGCCGGAGTGTCCCCTGGGAGGAATACCTTGCGAAGAGGCGGCGTCGGAACCACTAATGGCATATCGTCTTTTCCTTAGACCTGCAGCTGAAAGGAATTTGCGAGGTCTTCCCAGGGCTATTTTGACACGTGTGGAAAGAGCCATAGAGAAATTGCTAGAAGAACCTCGGCCAGCGGGGTGCAGGAAGCTCTCAGGATTTGAGAACGAATGGCGAGTAAGAGTTGGTGGTTACAGAATTTTGTACATCATCGATGACGCTCAAAGAGAAGTACGAATCGCCCGTATCGCACATCGAAGAGAAGTTTATCGTTAGAAATGCCTAAGCGAACCGATATAAAATCGATTCTCCTCATTGGCTCTGGACCTATCGTTATCGGGCAGGCGTGCGAGTTCGACTACTCGGGGACTCAGGCATTAAAGGCGCTCAAGGAAGAGGGCTTTCGCGTCATCCTGGTCAACTCCAATCCGGCCACGATCATGACCGACCCTGCTTTTGCCGATCGAACCTACATCGAGCCCATCACGGTGGATATAGTGGAAAAGATCATCCAGAAAGAGAGACCGGATGCATTGCTACCGACTCTGGGGGGGCAAACGGCTTTGAATATCTCCATTGACTTGGCGGAGCAGGGGATCCTGGATCGTTACGGGGTGGAGATGATCGGGGCGAAATTGGAGGCCATCAAGATGGCCGAGGATCGAAATCTCTTTAAAGAGGCGATGGGAAGGGCCGGGCTGGCTCTCCCGCGTAGCGGTTTTGCCCGGAGCTTGCAAGAAGCAATGAAGATTCAACGGGAACTAAGTTTTCCGGTGATCATCCGCCCCTCTCGTACGCTAGGCGGGAGTGGGGGAAACATCGCTTACGGCCCCGATGATTTTAAGGAAGTCGTCCAATGGGGGCTGAATATTTCCCCGGTCCATGAGCTCCTGATCGAGGAGTCGGTCCTGGGTTGGAAAGAGTTTGAGCTTGAAGTCATGCGTGATCGCAATGACAACGTGGTGATCGTCTGCCCCATCGAGAACTTTGATCCCATGGGGATACACACAGGAGACTCGATCACCGTCGCGCCGGCCCAAACCCTCACGGATAAAGAGTATCAGATCATGCGTGACGCCGCGCTAAAAATCATCAGAGAAATCGGTGTGGACACCGGCGGATCCAATATTCAGTTCGCTGTCCATCCTAAGGATGGTCGTCTGGTTGTGATCGAGATGAACCCCCGGGTCTCTCGGAGTTCGGCCCTGGCCAGTAAGGCCACCGGCTTCCCTATCGCCAAGATTGCGGCGAAACTGGCGGTCGGCTATACCCTCGACGAGATCCCGAATGACATCACCCGGGAGACCCCTGCCTGCTTTGAGCCGACCATCGATTATGTGGTGGTCAAGATCCCTCGTTTTACCTTTGAAAAATTTCCTAAGGCTAAAGACATCCTCACCCCTCAGATGAAATCAGTGGGAGAGGCCATGGCGATGGGACGAACATTCAAAGAGGCCTTGCAGAAAGCGATGCGTTCCTTAGAAACAGACTCTTACGGCTTTGAGGAGAAGATTTCGCTTGGAGGGAACAACCGGGAGGAGAAGCTAAGATTTATCCGGCGGAAGCTTGAGATTCCCAATGCCCAGCGTCTATGGTACCTTGCCGATGCCTTCCGGGCGGGGATACGCGCCGATGAGGTCTATGGTCTAACCAAAATCGACCCTTGGTTCTTAAGGCAGATCCAGGAGATTGTTGTGGCCGAAGAGGAGATCAAAGGACGACGGGGAAAGGCGGAAGAGCTGACTGCGGATTTTTTCCGTACGGTCAAGCCGATGGGCTTTTCTGACCATCGTCTGGCCATCCTCCTGGATCGAACAGAGGAGAAAATACGCTCCTCCCGACTTCAGGCTGGGGTGCGCGCGGTCTTCTGTGTTGTGGATACCTGCGGGGCAGAATTCGCTGCTTATACCCCTTACCTTTACTCCACATACGAAGGGGAGGACGAGTCTAACCCCACGGAGCGGAAAAAAATTATGATCCTGGGAGGGGGTCCGAATCGAATCGGACAGGGGATTGAATTCGACTATTGCTGCGTCCATGCCGCCTTTGCCCTGAAGGAGGATGGCTATGAAACGATTATGGTCAACTGCAACCCCGAGACGGTCAGCACTGATTATGACACCTCGGATAAACTCTATTTCGAGCCCCTCACACTGGAGGATGTCCTCAATATAGTAGAGCGGGAAAGGCCCGATGGGGTCATTGTCCAGTTTGGCGGTCAAACTCCCCTCAAGTTGGCCCTGCCTCTGGAACGAGCAGGGGTGAAGATCGTCGGCACTTCTCCGGACAGCATCGACCTGGCAGAGGACCGCGAGAGGTTCAAGCAACTCATCGACCGACTCGGGATCAAGGCGCCGCTCAGCGGCACTGCCCGTTCCTTTGAGAAGGCCTTAGAGATAGCAGAAGGACTGGGCTACCCGGTTTTGGTCCGTCCCTCTTATGTCTTAGGGGGAAGGGCAATGGAAATTGTCTACGATCGGGAAGCCCTGAAGCATTATATCACGTATGCGGTGGCTGCTTCTCCGGAGCATCCGGTTCTTATCGACAAGTTCCTGGACGATGCCATTGAGGTGGACGTGGATGCCCTGGCGGACGGTGAGAGGGTAGTCATCGGCGGAATCATGGAGCACATCGAAAGGGCAGGGGTCCACTCCGGCGATAGCGCTTGTACGCTTCCTCCGAAATCTATTGACGCAAAGATCCAAGATGAAATCCGCCACCAAACAGTTTCTCTGGCCCTGGCCCTCAAAGTCCGCGGACTGATGAATGTTCAATTCGCCGTTAGAAAACAGGATGTCTATGTATTGGAAGTTAACCCGCGCGCCTCACGTACCGTTCCCTTTGTGAGCAAAGCCATCGGCATTCCTCTTGCCAAACTGGCCGCCAGGCTCATGGTGGGTAAGACGCTTGCTGATGTGGGCCTGACATCAGAGGTTATTCCCCGACATATCTCGGTGAAAGAAGCGGTCTTTCCTTTCAACAAATTTCCCGGTGTCGATACCCTTTTGGGGCCGGAGATGAAATCGACCGGGGAGGTGATGGGAATGGGTTCCTCCTTCGGGCTTGCCTTTGCCAAAGCGCAGTTGGGTGGGGGAATGCGTCTGCCGCACCAGGGGAAGGTCTTTATCAGTGTTCGGGACGAACAGAAAGAGAGTATCTATCCCATTGCCCAGAGGCTGCTTCGTATAGGATTCCAGATCATCGCCACCAAGGGAACGGCGGCATACTTTCAGAGTCGGAGCGTCCCTGTGGAACTAGTCAATAAAGACCAGGAGGGAAGCAGGCACATAGCGGAAGCGATCAAAAACGGGGAGATCGCCATGGTCATCAATACCCCCACCGGCGCTCACTCGCATGCCGATTCCTATGACATCCGGCGCAATGCCTTGGACTATCAGATTCCCTATTTTACTACCATTGCGGGCGCGGACGCAGCTGTAGAAGGGATTGAGCTGGTGAAAGAGCGCGGGTTTGACGTTCGGGCGCTTCAAGAATATCAGGCGGTAGGCGATAAGAATCCTTCTTCCTAAGTCTAAACAATGGCAAACCGAAAACCGGAATCCAGGAGTTAGCATTCTGACACCTGTTTCGATTCTAAATTTTACACTGACTCGTGCTTGAGAATTCTGCCTATGAACCCACGTATGTTCCACCCAGGGATTGTTTGCGCGCCCTTCTGACCCCGCTCCGTTTTCTCAAAGGCGTCGGCCCCAAGAGGGCAGCCCAATTAGAGGGATTGGGAATTAAGACGGTAGAGGATCTTCTCTACCACTTACCCTTTCGCTATGAGGATCGCCGCCAGATCAAGAAGATCCACCAGGCGGTTATAGGAAAGGAGGAGAGTTTTGTCGGCAAGGTGATCGCGTTGGAAAAGAGGTACATCCCCAGAAGGAGGAGGCAGATCCTCGTGGGAACCCTGGCGGACGGGACCGGGAGTCTCGGGCTCGTTTGGTATCATGCCACGCCATACATTGCGAAAAGGCTCTGGAAGGGTCAGGATCTCCTCATCCACGGGAAAGTAGAAAGGGGAATAGGAACACAAAAAAGGATCACTCATCCTGAATTCGAGGCCATTGAGGCCGCAGACGAAGAGGAGAGGGAGAAAATCCTGCCGATCTACCTTAGGCCAGGGGGGATTCCTCTGGGAGCTATCAGGAGATGGCTGGCGCAGGCGCTGGCCGAGTATGGCGCGTTTCTGCCCAGCTTTCTGTCCGAGAGCATAGCCCGACGGCAGGGGCTGATAGATCTGCGTAAAGCGATGAGTCAAGTTCACCGGCCCCATAAAACGGCAGAGATCTTTTCCCTCAACCAGTTTGCCTCTCCTGCGCACCGATCAATCATCTTTGATGAATTTTTCTACCTGCAGCTCGGGCTCGGACTGAGGAGAAAATGCCGGGCTGCTATGGAAGGCATCTCTCTCAGCCCAAACCAGGAAGGGCTGACAAGGCGGATGCGGGCGTTGCTCCCTTTTACCTTGACTGGGGCACAAGAGCGGGTGTTGGGGGAACTGTACCGAGATATGGAATCTCCACGCCCCATGCAGCGGTTGATCCAGGGAGACGTCGGGTCTGGCAAAACCATTGTGGCCTGGTTCGCTGCACTCCGGGCCATAGAAAATGGATTTCAGGCGGTATGGATGGCGCCGACCGAGCTTTTGGCCGAGCAGCATTTTCTTAACCACAATGGCTTTGCCGAGATGTTGGGTTTTCCCTCTGCGCTCTTGACTGGCTCACTCCCAGTAAAGGAAAAATGATAAACGACTGCGCGGATAGAAAGTGGGGAGATTGCCTTTATCGTGGGGACCCATGCGCTGATCCAGGAGAGATTTCATGTTCCCCGAATGGGCTTGGGGATTATCGATGAGCAACACCGATTCGGAGTGGTCCAACGAATGGCGCTCCAGCGTTTGGCAAACTGGCGAACGTCGTCTGCCCCCTCGCTTGCCCCCTTGGACAAGCTCAGGGTGGTGAGCTCGGTCGAACCACAACCCGATATTATCCTGATGAGTGCAACCCCTATCCCCCGGAGCCTGGCCATGGTGCTTTACGGAGATATGGAAGTCTCTTCGATGGATGAGATGCCTCCTGGTCGGAAACCAGTGCTGACAAGGCTTTTTAACGAGGAGGAGCGTTCAGTCCTGTATTCAATTGTGCGAGAGGAAATTCGAAAAGGGCATCAGGCCTATGTCGTTTATCCTCTTGTGGAGGCATCGGAGCGGCTCCATCTGCGGGATGCGACCCGGATGGCAGAGGAGCTCTCTCAAGGGGTCTTTAAAGAATTTTCCTTGGGGCTGGTTCATGGGAGAATGAGTTCTGAAGAACGCGGGCAGGTGATGCGCCGCTTCAAAAAGGGGGCTTTACAGATCCTGGTGGCGACGACTGTCATCGAGGTGGGGATAGATATTCCCAACGCTACCGTTATGGTGGTCGAGCACGCGGAACGCTTCGGCCTATCCCAACTGCACCAACTTCGGGGAAGGGTCGGGAGAGGAGAAGATCCCTCCCAATGCCTTTTGGTCCATTACGGCCCGAGCAGCCCGGAGGCCTTCAGACGCCTGCAAGTCATGGAGGAGGAACACGATGGCTTCAAGATCGCTGAGGCTGACCTTGCGTTGCGCGGCCCTGGAGAGCTACTGGGCACTCGTCAGTCGGGCCTCGCCGATTTTCGCCTGGCTAATCCGGCCCGCGATTCTCACCTTCTCCTCGAGGCCCGTAGGGAGGCGCTGGACTGGCTATCGAAAGATCCTTCACTGATGCAGCAGGAGTCACGGGCTTTGAGAGAGATCTTAAAACACCGCTGGGGTGACAGGTTAGAGCTCGGAGGCATCGGTTAGGAGGATTAGCGGTCAGCTTTCAGGTTCTCATTTCAGGCTGACGGTTCATTGCTGGGAGCTGATATCTAGGGACCCATCGTTTGCACCTAGAGGGGGTATGGCATATAAAAATAAGAAGCAATCAGCCATCAGCAGTCAGATTTCAGCAAGAAAAAAGAAAACAATCTCTTCGAGAAGGCCCGTTTTAACCTCTCCTGTTGATGGCTAAGTACTGAAAGCTAATAATACGGGGTAGAGAAGATTGGAATTCCAGCGGATCAAGAGACTCCCTCCCTATGTCTTTAACATCATCAATGATTTGAAGCAGGAAGCTCGAAAGAGGGGAGAAGATATCGTGGATTTCGGTATGGGAAATCCGGATCAGCCCACCTCTCCTCATGTGGTGGCCAAGCTCATCGAGGCGGTCAAGAAGCCCCACAACCATCGTTATTCTGCTTCGAGAGGAATCTATAAACTTCGGCTTGCCATCTCGGATTGGTATAGGAGGCGCTTTCAAGTCGAGATCGATCCTGATACCGAGGCGATTGCCACGATCGGGGCAAAAGAAGGCTTGGGACACCTGGTTTGGGCCATCGTCGATCCGGGTGACGTGGTTTTCTGTCCGAGCCCTACCTATCCCATTCACCAGTACTCCGTGATTCTTGCCGGAGGCGATCTCCGCAGCATCCCCATGTATTCCAGTGAAGGTTTTCTCTCCCATTTAGAGGAAGGGATCAAGCAGACCTGGCCCAAGCCAAAACTCCTGATCGTCAATTTTCCCCATAATCCAACTACAGAGGTTGTGGAGTTGGATTTTTTCCAGCGCATCGTTCGTTTTGCTAAAGAGCACGATCTCCTTGTCATCCACGACTTTGCCTATGCGGATATCACTTTTGATGATTACCAACCCCCGAGCTTTCTTCAAGTCCCCGGGGCTAAAGATGTCGGGGTTGAATTTTTTTCCCTTTCCAAAAGCTACAACATGCCTGGTTGGAGAGTAGGATTTGCAGTCGGAAACCATGAGATGGTGAATGCCTTAACTAGGATTAAGAGCTACCTCGATTACGGGATTTTTCAACCTGTACAGATAGCCGCCATCCATGCCCTGAACGGATCTCAGGATTATGTGGGGACGATCCGGGAGAGATACCGCAGGCGCAGGGACACTCTGGTGGATGGGTTGGAACGGATCGGGTGGAAAATCAAAAAGCCTAAAGGCACCATGTTTGTTTGGGCGGAGATCCCGGAACACTGCAAAGAAATGGGCTCCATCGAGTTTACCAAGTTTCTACTCAAGGAAGCCAAGGTGGCCGTTTCTCCTGGCATCGGATTCGGCCAATATGGAGACCCCTTTGTCCGCTTCGCCCTCATCGAAAACGAACACCGCACCCGGCAAGCGGTCCGGACCATCCGCCGCGCACTGGGTAAGTTTCTAGACTAGGGCGATAAAAGCCTGTTAGAATCAAAAGTTATAGATAAAACCTAGAATCAAGTTTCTGTTTTGTAGTTTTGGGGTGCGACGTGCAAAAGTCGAAAAACCGAAACAAGGTCAAGTTAGGGCTCTTGGGGTCTGGAACCGTCGGCGAGGCGATCCAGGAATTTATCTTCAAGGATTCTAAAGGGAAGGTGGGGAGCGATCTTGAACTGGAAATCGTGAAAATCTATACAAGGCATCCCGCAAGAAAAAAATGGTATTCAACCCATCCTGCACTGTTTACGACTAGGCCGAAGGACGTTACCGATCACCCGGCTGCCGATATCATCATTGAAGCGCTTGGGTTTCAGCAGGAGAGGCAGCTAAGCGTTTTCAAGGACTATATCATCCGAGCTTTTCAAAAAGGGAAAGCTGTTGTGACATCCGATAAAGCCGTCCTGGCAAAGTTCGGCAAGGAGATATGGTCGGCCGCAGGGCGGTACGGCCAAGAACTGAGATTCGAGGCTTGTGTGGGAGGAGGTATTCCCATCATTAGGTCTCTCACGGAGAGTTTTTCGGCAGAGGAACCGGAAGCCATCTATGGGATCGTCAATGGGACCTGCAACTACGTCCTCTCGGAGATGAAGAATAGTGGAAAATCCTATGAGGGTGCACTTCGAGAAGCGCAGGATCGAGGATACGCTGAGACAAATTCCAAGTCAGACACGAGCGGAATGGATGCCGAGGCGAAGCTGATTCTGCTGGCTGCGGTCACCTTCGGTCTACACATAGAGCCAGGGACCATCTGGCGCAAGGGCATCGAGGAGATCCATGCTATAGATTTTCTGTACGCAGATCGAAAGGGGGGCTGTACGATAAAGCACTTAGCCGTTGCTAATAATGAGGGCGGCGCCATCCAAGCGTATGTCGCTCCGGTGCTCGTGCCCCATGACCATTTTCTTTCGGCGATCGACGGCCCAACCAATGCTATCTTCTTTAAAGGGAAGCGGAGCGGCCTGGACCGCAACGAGAACCAGGTAGAAAGTCGAGACTGGAACTACGTATTCGTCGGTCCAGGGGCCGGAGGTGGGGCAACGGCTGTCGCTATTATGGGCGATGTCTGTGAGTTGGCGCGAGGGCGGCGGCAGCGTTTAGGCTGCCCTCCCACTCTCACCGCGCCCGGAACATTGACCGTTCAATCCAAGAGCCAGATCGCTGCCGGTTTCTATCTCCGGTTCGTGGTCAAAGACCGCATCGGGATTGTGGGTGATATCTGTCAAACCTTCGGGAAGGCAGGGATCAATGTTTCTGAAATTTGGCAATTGAGTCATAGTGAGGACGAATTGCAAAGTTTGGCGCGAACTTATCGTCTTGCTGAAAACCCTCGGAGAATATTACCCTTTGTTATTACCCTTGAGCGAGCCACCATAGGACAGATAAAAAATGCCCTGGCAATCATCTCCCGAAAAAACTACATTCTCGCTAATCCCATTTGGTTCCCGATATGGAACACCAGGTGAAAACTAAGGGACAAAAAGTCGTGAGGGCGGTAAAGACGCGCAGTAAAAGGGATGTGGCTATTTGGCCGGGGGTCATCCGTTACTACTGGGATCTGCTGCCGGTCAAAAACGAGGAGTGCATTGTCACGCTGCACGAAGGGAACACTCCGCTGCTGCGCTGTCACAATCTCGAGCAGGTGATCAACCCTAACATCCATCTCTACCTCAAGCTTGAAGGACTCAATCCGACTTGCTCCTTTAAAGACAGAGGGATGACCGTGGCCGTCAGCAAGGCGGTGGAAGAGGGGAGCAGGGCAATCATTTGTGCCTCCACGGGGAATACCTCTGCCTCTGCCGCAGCCTATGCGGCAAGGGCCGGTCTTAAGGCCTACGTCCTCGTACCCCAGGGAAGTATCTCTCTGGGGAAACTAAGCCAAGCTATGATTCACGGCGCCAAGGTCATCGAGGTGGACGGAAACTTTGATGCCGCCCTCTGCCTGGTCAAGGAAGCGGCAAACCATTTTCAAATTACCCTCGTTAATTCTCTAAACCCATACCGAATAGCGGGCCAGAAAACGGCCGCCTTTGAAATATGCGATCATATGGGAAAGGCGCCGGATTACCACTTTCTCCCGGTGGGGAATGCTGGAAACATCACCGCTTACTGGAAGGGATATAAAGAATACCTGGAGATTGGTCAAGTGACCTCCCTTCCCAGGATGATGGGCTTCCAAGCAACCGGAGCCGCACCCATTGTGCTCGGCAAAGTGGTGAAGCAACCTGAGACCATTGCCAGCGCCATTAGAATCGGCAACCCGGCCAGTTGGCAGGGAGCCTTGGCAGCCCGAGATGAATCTCAAGGGGTCATCGAGACGGTCAGTGATGATGAGATCATTGCCGCTTACAAACTTTTAGCTGATTGTGAGGGGGTTCTAGCCGAACCCGCCTCTGCTGTGTCGGTTGCAGGGGTGATGAAGAAACAGAAGGGGGGACTCTTCCACAAAGGGGATAGGGTAGTCTGTACCCTGACAGGTCATGGGCTTAAGGATCCCGACGTAGCCATCCGCCAATCAGCTCAACCGATCCGTATAGCCCCGGATCTGGAGTCCCTTGCGGCTCTCTTTAAGGGGGAGGAAGAGAAGTGAAATATGTCATTCTGCAAGGAGATGGAATGGCGGACTATCCGTTGGACGACCTAGGCGGGAAAACGCCATTGGAGGTGGCTGCAACGCCCCATATGGATTGGCTTGCCTCCCGTGGCATATTCGGCCTTGCCCATACCATTCCCGAAGGCTTTCCGCCGGGAAGCGATGTGGGAAACATGAGCATTCTTGGCTATGATCCCAATCTCTATCACACCGGTCGCTCTCCACTCGAGGCAGCCAGCATGGGAGTATCGCTAGGGCCGCAGGATATTGCCTTTCGCTGCAATTTTGTCACTCTCAGAAGAGAGGGGGCCACCTCCGTCATGGAGGATTTCACTGCCGGCCATATCTCCACCGAAGAGGCGGCTGAAATCATCCGGGACGTGAACCGCCGGCTGGGAGGAGACGGAGTGGAATTCTATGCTGGGGTGAGTTACCGCCATCTGATGGTTTGGCGTGGGGGAAAAGAGAATATGACAACCACCCCGCCACACGACATCATAGATAAGATAATCGACCCTTACCTGCCTGGGGGAGAGGGTTGTGAATGGCTTCGTAATCTCATGGAACGCTCGCAGACTCTCCTCGCCCAGCATCCTGTCAACCGTAAACGTGAAGAGAGAGGGGAGAGAAGAGCGACCTCGATCTGGCTCTGGGGGCAAGGGAGGGCGCCGCGAATGCCTTCCCTCAAGGAAAGGTTTGGTATCCAGGGAGGTGTGATCTCAGCGGTGGATATCATCAATGGCCTTGGGCTTTATGCCGGCCTGGAACGGATCCGGGTTCCTGGAATTACCGGCTTTTTCGACACCAACTACAAGGGCAAGGCGGAGTATGGGTTACGCGCGTTGGAACAAATGGATCTCATTTTTATCCACGTCGAAGCCCCGGATGAGGCCGGCCATATGGGGGATATAGAAAAAAAAATTAAGGCCATAGAAGACTTTGATGAAAAAGTTGTGGGGACTATGCTCCAAGGCCTGGATCGATGGCAGGATTGGAGGGTCCTTCTTCTTCCTGATCACCCGACTTCGATTGTCTTAAAAACCCACGTCTCCGATCCGGTTCCTTTTGTCCTTTTTGCCTCGACTGATAGAGGAGAAGACAAGGGCTTCGGTTATAACGAAAGGGATGCAAAAAGCACCGGTATAGTTGTGAAAAAGGCTTTTACCTTGATAGAAGCAATCATAGAAGGGAGAAAACCATGGATCGAAACCTCGCATTAGAAGTTGTTCGCGTTACCGAGGCGGCCGCCCTATCATGCGCCCGCCTGATGGGCAGGGGAGATGAAAAGGCAGCGGATCAGGCCGCAGTGGATGCGATGCGTCGGGCCTTTAACGACTTTCCTATAGAGGGCACGGTGGTTATTGGAGAGGGGGAGAGGGATGAAGCCCCGATGCTTTATATCGGCGAAAAAGTCGGCGCCGGTGGCGGTCCTCAAGTCGATATTGCCCTGGACCCGTTAGAGGGAACTACCATCTGCGCTAACGGAGGCCCGAATGCTTTAGCGGTCATAGCCATCGCAGAGAAGGGCAACTTTCTCCACTGTCCGGATACCTACATGGACAAGATCGCAGTAGGCCCCGTGGGAAAAGGGGTCATTGATCTCGATAAGAGCCCTACAGAAAACCTTAAGGCCCTTGCCAAGGCCAAGGGGCAGCGGGTGGAGGATTTAACCGTGATCATCCTCTATCGGCCCCGACATGAAGCCCTGATCCAGGAGGTCCGAACGACCGGTGCTCGGATCAGGTTGATCAGCGACGGGGATGTCTCGGCCGCCATCGCCACAACCAAACCCGAGACCGGAATCGATTTACTCATCGGCATTGGGGGCGCTCCCGAAGGGGTCCTGGCAGCCGCTGCGCTACGCTGCGTGGGGGGCGATATGCAAGGACGTTTAAAGCCGAGAAACCAGCAAGAGATTGAGCGGGCCCAGACCATGGGGATTAAGGACATAGCAAAGAAATATTCCCTCGAAGAGCTGGCTGGTGGGGAAGTCATGTTTGCCGCCACGGGAGTGACAGACGGAGACTACCTCAACGGGGTTCACTTCTCCGCTCATGGGGCGACCACTGAATCTGTTGTCATGCGCTCTAAAACCCACACCATCCGGATCATCGATACCACCCATTTTTTCGAATTCAAGCCAAAGTATTAATTTTTCATTCTGTCGGCTCTGATTATGAAGAGAAAGAGGAGGAAAAAGCGGGGTTGGTTCAGGTTTATTGTACTCTCTATTTTTTTCAGCCTCCTGGCATGGGTGACTGCCTTCGCACTCTGGTTGTTTTGGCCCGATCTCCAAAAGCTCTATAAGTCAGCAGAGAGAAAAATTACTTCTCAAGAGACCGTCACGCCTTCGCAGGAAAAGATTTTAGAAGAGGACCGAAAACAGCTAGAGAAGATCCTCAAGCGACGCAAATGACAGAGGCGGTCTCCTCATTTTTTTAATAAATGTCCAACTGAGGCGAAGGCTAAGATCCTCTCTTGGCGATAGGGCTCTACAGTGATGCGTGGAGACCCAGAAGGGTTGGCGACCTCCGCAATTTCCACTTCCGAGTTCAAAACCAATCGTTCTATAGTTTCACTGCTGCTTGTTCTAGGGTGAGGTCAGTCTGCGGATGGTTCTTTTGGAATCTGGCTAAGAGTGATGGCAGAAGAGAT
Source organism: Deltaproteobacteria bacterium (assembly GCA_027297485.1). The sequence continues at coordinate 1,752 of JAPUHZ010000367.1, read as the reverse complement.
GCCGATGGACCATGACTCTCACCCACCGTGAGAGATCCGACCTTTCTCTCCCTTTGGTTAGAGTTGAGTTTCTCTTCTTGCTTTTCGGCCTGAGATAGAATCGCCTTGGAATTTCTCAGAAAGTCTCGCTCCTCCCGCGTCAGGCCAATTCCCCGGCCGTTTCCCTGATAGAGTTTTTCGTCGTACTCTTGCTGGTCAAATTGACATAAGTGCCCATTATCGGATACTGCCCCGCTGCAGAACAAGGGAAAACCGTGTCGGGCCGTTTTCGTGGCCGTTCCGAGCTCCCCAAGGCTGCTTGCCTGGGGAAGCGCACACCGAATTTGAGTCCAATTGAACGAAAAGGGGTGGGGTGCCGGCAGATGATAGTGTGCGTGCATTTGCAGCCCCTTCGCGAATTTGGGGACACACGCCCACATATTTTCGGGTTTCGCTTTGGCGTTTGAGCCTATGATCTGGGGAGTTCGATAATGGAAGGAGTCCTGAGTGACAAGGCGTTACGTGAATTTAATGAGAATGGCTTCGTTCGGACGGGAATCCATCTACGAGCTCCGGTGGTATCGAGAGTCCGCGAGATGTATGAGAGGATGCCTGCATCGGCCTCTAATTGGAGTTTTTCCAGGTAAAGTCACTGGCGAATTACAGCGTACGAGGGTGGAAAGGCTTAGCGAGGCGTCTTGTCAGGAAGTGGACGACGTGGCGGTGGCACCTCCACGTAAGGAGGACCCTCTACGACAAGTCGATATATGGGTCGTCTGACGCACTACCTCTCGTCTTGCAAGAGTGTCTCAGCCAGGGCTTAGCCGGCTACCTCGGCGACATCCCGTTGCTAGTGGGCCATGACATTTACTTGGAGCATGACCGAGGCAAGAGAGCTTTTGGGTTCCACGAGGACAGTTTTGGTTGGGACATCTTCTTTCAAACTGATGATGACCTGAGCCTTTACATTCCGCTTCATGACCTGACGGAAAGCACCGGGGGAAGGCTTCTCGTCGAAAGGCACCCGAATAGGAGCGTTCGGTACAGGGATCGGAACAAGGGGATTAGCAGTTTTGCGGCCTATTGGAGGTGTCACCATATCTGGATGCTATACAAGCCCTCCTTGCCGAACAGAAGCTCTGAAAGTCACACTCCACCTTTTGAGAATCTTTGATCAGGACAAAATACTGCTGAGGTGCAGTTAAGTAGCCCTTCAATTGCATCCTGCCCAAGACTCAAATAAAGCGTCGTTTAATTGCATCGTGTGGACGATTGGCTAGGCCCAGCCCAAAATTAATCTGCGCATCTGTCGTAAATGTTCCGAAATGATCCCTAATACTCCAAATTATTCCATTGCAGATTGATTTTTTTTGCCCTTCGGTTGACAGATCTTTCCCATAGTTGATAGAGATCTATCCAGTTAAACCATACAACTAGGGCCCTTCCATCTTTGATAAGGCTTGCAGTGTGACGTGAGGCCAACGAAGGGGGTAAAATGAGCAAATTAGAGCCGGCCGCTTTTGCGATTTTATGCAAGGGTGTACTGGCTTTTTATTTCTCAAGCAAAATGACGATCCAGGCCAGTGTGTTCTATCTGATAGCCGCTTGGCACTCTCGACGGCGGGCTGACCGGTGGCTGTTTGGGGAATTCTTCGGTTCTTGGTGGCTATGCATAAAAGGAAGTTCTTATCATTTCCAAGCGGTCACATGAGCACCGCTAGAGCTCTTTCGGTCAAATCGAAGCCATTCTGATGTATCCTGGTGATGAATAGA
>JAPUHZ010000366.1 GCA_027297485.1 Deltaproteobacteria bacterium | reverse complement strand
ACGACGCGAAAAAAGTTATCGAGGGGGTCGAATCCGCTAACTCGCGCTAGCAGACAAGATCTTCGTCGCCTATGCCGCGCCGTCGAGCAAGACTGAGCAATTCTGCCGGGAAACGCTTGGCTGGGGAAAAACCCTGTATACAATCGAGAGCGATATAAATAGTGGCCTGGTCGCGATGGGCGCCAGGCCGCTGAGTGGCAATGGCCGATTTGATTTTTCTAAGGGATAACCTTAGATGATTACCCCTCAATCACCTTTTTCCACTTCGCCCGCACCTTGTCTTTTAATTCAGGGGTCGACTCTGCCACAGGTGGGAAGTCCTTCATCCATTCAAAGGGACGGCAGGCATCGATGACAGCGCGGGAATTAAAACCCTTTTTCCCCGGCTGAATTCTAGGGTCAAGGGGACCGCTCCAGCAGCGCCGCAGGATCTCAATCGATTCGACGGGATCGGAACGGGTGGAAAGAGCCCACAGGACATCAAAGGTGCTGGTGGGATCGATGTCCTCATCTACCACAATCACATAGCGCCCCAGGTAGGCGCCGGCATGGACCTGAGAGGCAACCAAGGCGGCCTGGCGTGCATGACCCGGGTAACGCTGTTTGATAGATATGATATTGAGTAGTCTCCCTCCGCCTGCCTCGTGACACCAGACCCCTTTCACGTCCGGCACTCCGGCCTTCTCGACCTGATCCCAGATCAGGGCGGATTTCACAAAACACTTTGCCAAAGAATAGTCCGACGGCGGTCTTCCCGGCCTGGCACAACAGAGGATCGGGTCGTTGCGATAGTAGATATTTTCGACACGCACTACCGGCTCAGGTCGAATCGAGCTCGCATAATAGCCCGTCCATTCGCCAAAGGGCCCCTCTTTTTTGACATCTTCAGAACGCATGAAACCCTCGATGACAATCTCGGCATCGGCAGGAAAGGGAAGTCCCGTTGCCTTGCCCTCGATCACCTCAATAGGGGCTCCCTTAAGTCCACCGGCATAATCAAACTCGGAAACACCATAGTCAACCTCATTCCCGGAGACCATAAAGAGGACCGGGTCCTGGCCGACACAGATCACCACAGGACAAGGTTTCCCCTGGTCAAAATATTTCTGACGCTGGATGCGGCCATGTTTTCCCGGGGAAATATAAAGCCCCATAGTGCTCTCGTCATGGACCATCCCTCTATAAGTGCCAATGTTAACCCACCCCTCATCCGGATCTTTCGTAATGACCAGACAGCCCGTACCGATATAGCGCCCCCCGTCAAGCTCGTGCATGAAGGGGACCGGAAACTTAAGGAGGTTGATATCCTTTCCGGAGAGAACGTTCTCTAAAATCGGGCCTTTCTTCACTACCTTGTGGGGGATGGGCTTATGAGCTGCAAGCTTTTGGCGAAATGCGCGGACCAAGTCCAGTCCCGCAAGATCCAGGGGCAGGCCCAGGTTAAGGGCCATCCTCTTAAATGAGGCATTTTGGGCAAAAAGGGTGCGGTAGCCCTTAGGGTAGTCTTTAATATTATCGAAGAGGACGGCCGGCACTGTACCTTTACTCTCACGGGCGACCAGCTCTGCGAGGGTCCCCATCTCCAAATTCCAGTCCGCTTTGTCGACCTTCTTGAGTTCCCCGAATCCCTCAACGATTTCCAGCCACTCGCGCAGATCCTTGTAGGTTGGAGTCCTGCCAGCTTTAATCTCTTTTTCAACGAATCTTTTCGCTTCTAGGGCAGTCATGCAAAGCTCCTCCCTTAATCAACTCCTGATATCCTTACATCTTTAGGTGGTCACTGCAAGATTCGTGCTCGTGGCTCAGGTTTGTGAAAGATCGTTGGCTGAGCACGAGCAACGGGCACGATTAGTCTCCCAACATCGACTCGTCCATTCCCTCAGTGTCTTCAGCGGGAAGGCCGTTACAACTCTGAGGGTCCAGACAGAGGTAAACCTTTTCCCCGGGGCTCATGGTGAGAAAAGGATGGGTATGGACCCGTAACAAGTCGTCTCCCACAACGACCTGACAGTGGTAGGCATCTCCCATAAAGACCGCCAACTTAACCGTCCCCTCCACCATATTATCAAGCCCCTGCGGCTTCTGCTTATGGACCTGGATGTGCTCTGGACGAATCGATACCACCGAAGCTTGGTTCTTCTCCAGGCCGACAGCGGGGACAAAAAATAAGGTCCCTTTGTTGGTCTCTATCCGCCCTAACTTGGAATCCTTTCCCAATTCGACCACTCGCCCTTTTATCAGATTGGTGAGACCCAGGAAAGTCGCCGTAAACTTTCTTTTGGGGCGGGAGTAGAGTTCATGAGGCGAGCCTACCTCGATCAACTTCCCTGCATGCATCACAGCGATCTGATCGGAGATAGCAAGCGCTTCGCCCTGATCGTGGGTAACGTAAATAGTCGTGATATTGACCCTCCTCTGAAGATCCTTGATCTCAAAACGCATCTGCTCCCTCAGCTTGGCATCCAGGTTGCTCAACGGCTCGTCCAGGAGCATCACCTTGGGCTCGTTCACGAGAGCCCGAGCAAAGGCGACTCGCTGCTGCTGCCCTCCAGAGAGTTTCGGCGCCGGGCGATTTTCCAACCCATCCAGACCGACAACTTTCAATACGTCCTCCACTCTCTTTTTAATCTCGCTCTTACGGTGGCGCCGAATGGTCAGTGGATAGGCCACATTTTCAAAAACAGTCATGTGGGGCCAAATCGCATAAGACTGAAAAACCATCCCGATCGGACGGTGGTTCGTAGGCACATAGACCCTTTCACCGGAGGCAAAGACCTGTTGACCATCGATAGTGATCTTTCCCCCTTCGGGTCTTTCGAGCCCGGCAATGCATCTCAGCGTCGTGGTCTTCCCACACCCGCTGGGTCCCAAGAAGGTATAAAGGGAGCCCTCCGGAACTTCGAGCGAAACGCTCTTCAGGACATGGACTCTATCCTTGTCCTCACCAAAGTACTTCTCCAAGGACTCGATTTGGACCATCCGTTTACTTTCTGACATCACACCCCCTATTTTGTGAATCGTTATTTCTCATACGAAAGTTTAGATTTTGAATCCTGCCTCCTGAATTCTGAATCCCGATGACTACGCCGCCATCCCTAGCTTGGCCCCAAGTTTGCGAGCAACTAAGGCCATAACAATTAATAAAGAAACCATCATGATCCCAAGGGCACATACATAGGTGTACTGCCCGCCCTCCCACAGGTCAAAGGCCATAATGGAAAGTACGGTGCTATCATAGGAGTAAAGCAAAATCGAGGTGGAAAGCTCCCTCAGTGATATGATGCTGATATAAATCCAGCCGGCCGTGAACCCGGGCATAAGCAGGGGAAGAATGACCTTCCTGAAGGTCTGAAACCAAGTGCCGCCGCTCGCAAAAGAAGCCTCTTCAAGCTCCTTATTGATCTGGATCATCGAGGCCGATGCTGCCCGGATACCGTAAGGCATGAACTTTGTAATATAAGCAAGCAGCAAAACCCACATGGTCCCATAAATATTTAAAAAACCTAAAATCGGTGTAGTTTCTGACATTTTCGCTAAGATGAGGTAAACCCAGATAAGGCTAATGCCCAACACGATTCCCGGCATCGCGATTGGGATAAAAGTCATAGTATCTAACAACGCCCTGCCAGGAAGCTTAGTTTTTATCGTGATCCAGGCGATCACCGAGGTCAGGAGCATGATCAGTGTGGGCGCAGCCACAGAGAGAATGAAGCTGTTTTTGAAGGCGGTCCAGGCCAAGGGATAGTCCAGGATATACTTATAATTATCTAGGGTCAGCTTAGCCATGAGCTCACGCGAAGGGATCCCGTAATAAGGAATTAAAGAGGACCAGAGAAGCACAAAAACAGGAAGGATCACGGCGAAGAAAAAGATCAAAAAGGCGCTGGCGAGGGTAACGTATTTCCATGGCCCCAGGTCAAGAACCCTAGGCCGGTAGCCTTTTCCCGTGACCGTGGCGTAGCGCTCTTCCCGCCTGGTAATCCTTCCGTAGATAAGCACACCCGCCGTACTGATCAGCAGGAGCGTGACGGCATAGGAGCCGGCCAACCCAAAATCCGAAGGAAACTGATGGACGGCGAGAAAGATCTTAGTGGTAAAGACGGATATCCTTGCCGGGACACCAATCAAGGCCGGAACCTCGAAGGCCTCGATCGCCCGAATAAAGATAATAAGCATGACACTGAACATGGCCGGGCGCATGAGCGGGAGGGTGATACGGCTGAAAGTCGTAAAGGTGGTTGAGCCCGACGCTAAGGCCGCCTCCTCCAGCGAGGTATCCATGTTGCGAAATGCCGCCGACATCAAGAGAAAGACCAGGGGGTAGAGATGAATCGACTCAGCCCAGATCATCCCCTCCATGGAGTAGACATTAAAAGGGGGAGACTCCAAACCTAACAATCCCTGAACCACCAGATTGATCAGGCCGATCCTGGGGCTGAGGAGAAGGATCCATGCGATGGTGCTGAGAATCCCCGGGATAATGAAAGGAATAAGCGACAGCACCACAAAGAGCTTTTTAAACGGCGTATTGGTCCGCTCGCTGACCCAGGCCAGGTAGGTCCCTATCAGGAAGGTGACAAGACAGGTCCCGAGACCAAAATGGAGGGAGTTCAAAAAGAGGAGGTAGAATTCTCTATCGACATAAGCGTTGATGTAGTTCTGAATGGTAAAGGTAGCTCCCGGTTCTCCTATGGGAGCACTGCGCAGACTACCATAGAGAAGCATAACTAGCGGGATACCGGCCAGATAGAGAACAAATACGATACAGCCTACAAGGATCAGCGTCTGGGAATTTAAAAAACGCTTCATAGTAGTATTCCTCCAGCGCACATATTATACGTTCCCTAGGCAATCATTTTTTCATAGATCCCTTTGCCTTTGCAAGATCCATCAGCATTTCTTGACATGCAAGGCAGGATCGGATAGGTTCCGAGGCGAAATATTGTATAAACTTTTTCATAACAAATTGCACCCCCGATGGCTTTCCCTCTAAGAAAACCACATTTAAGAGGGTTTGGAAACCTTTCTACCCGAATTTATCACGAAATCAAAGGTCTCATCCTGCGCAACGAGATCATGCCCGGCCAAAAGCTCCACCACCAGGAACTCAGCGAGCGCCTTGGTGTTAGTAGAACCCCCGTGCGGGAGGCGCTGACTCGTCTTGTCCAGGAAGGGTACGTGTCTTTCCTCCCGAATCGAGGTTTTACCTGTAAAGAGATCGGAATTCAAGAGGCAGAGGAACTGTATGATCTGAGGGAGGCTTTGGAGGCCTTTGCGGTCGAAAAGGCTATTGGATATCTCAATGACGAGTTCTTGGAGAGGTTGCGGCAGAAAATGGAGCTCTACGGTCATGACATCCAAAAGCGGTTCACCCGGGAACGGCTCATTTACGACCAAAACATCCATCTGGCGATTGTGGAGATCGGGGGCAATGAAACCCTGAAGAAGAGCCTGGGACAGGTCTTCGATCGGATTATCCTCAAGAGAAAGACCGATGGCCTATACGACCTGCCCCGCGGAGTCAGTGCCCACCTGGAGCACCTAAAGCTTTTAGCAGCCATGGAGAAGCGAAACGTAAAGGAAGCGGTTAAGATCATTCGGGCCCATATCCAGGTGGGCAAGAAAAACCTTCTTTCGGACCTAAAGCAAAAAAAAGAGATACGTGATTTTCATATCATCGAAAAGGAGGATTAATGAACGCAGACCTAGTTATTAAAAACGGATGGGTGGTGTTGCCCGAGGAGACCTTCAAAGGTGGTGTTGCCATCAAGGACGAAAAATTTGTGGCCATTGGCACCGACGACGTCCTACCCCGGGGCAACGAAGAGATCGACGCGCATGGAAAACATGTCCTGCCCGGGATTATCGACGGCCATGTCCACTTTCGTGAGCCCGGACTGACTTACAAGGAAGACTTCGGCACTGGTTCAACCGCGGCGGTTTGCGGCGGCGTGACCATGGTGGTTGACATGCCTAACACGGTCCCTCCCACTACAGGCCCGGAGCACGTGCAAGAGAAACAGCGACTCGCGGAACAAAAGTCCCTGGTGGATTTCAGCGTTCTGGGCGTAGCGGTTCAAACCAACGCGGATCAGATCCTGCCCATGGCCGAGGTCGGCGCGGTGGGCTACAAAATCTTCTTCGGTGAGACCATCGGCAACCTCCCTTTCCCCGACGACGGAATTTGCACGGAGACCTTCCGCAATATCACCGAATCCAAGCTACCGCTCTGCATCCACGCGGAGAACCGCCAGATCATGTATCACAACCTGAATCGGCTGAAGGCTGAAGGCAAAAACGACCCTATCCATTGGGAATCCTCCCGTCCTTATCTTTGCGAAGCCGAGTCGGTTCACCACGCCCTCTTCTTCGCCGAAACCTTTGGAACCAAACTGCACGTCCTCCACATGAGCTCCAAGCAGGCTGCTTGGATGGTGCGGGACGCCAAGGCGCGGGGCCTGAGGGTAACTGCCGAGACGGGGCCTCATTACCTTCTCAGAGATTACAAGGACATGGCGGAGGTAGGCTCTCTGTTGAAGATGAACCCACCGGTCAGGAGCAAAGACCATGGAGAGGTCCTATGGGACGGCCTGTTGAACGGTTACGTTGATATGATCGCTACAGACCACTCACCCCATACGCTGGAGGAAAAGGGATCGGATCTTTACGGCAAGATGTTGAAGCCGGCGATCTGGGATTGCATCTCCGGCTTCTGCGGCGTAGAGACAGGAGTCCCGCTGATTCTGACCGAGGTCAACAAAGGGCGAATGACCCTGAACCAATACGTCAAACTCACCTCGGAAAACCCTGCCAAGGTCTGGCAGATCTACCCAAAAAAGGGCGCGATCCGTCTCGGATCAGACGGGGATTTGACGATTGTAGACATGGAAAAAGAGGGGACCATTGATGTCAATAAACTTCACAGCAAAAATAAGCCCTCACCCTGGCACGGCTGGAAGATCAAGGGCATGCCCGTATGCACGATTGTCCGCGGCCATATCCAGATGCGCGATGGAGAGGTAGTCGGAAAAGCCGTCGGGCGTATGGTTAGACCCAGCCCAAATTAATAAGGAGTTCATTAGTAAGGTGTCATCAGGCGACCGAGGGGCGAGTCCTGGAGAGCGCGGGCACAGGGACGTGAAGGTTGCGTTCTGGCCCGGGCGGTGGGAATAGCCACCCTTGGAGAGGACGGGGGGTGGTCTACAAGG
>JAPUHZ010000365.1 GCA_027297485.1 Deltaproteobacteria bacterium | reverse complement strand
AGCAACTTCAAGATTTTTAAGGAGAGTTTTAATTTCGAAGCTAACAGGCGTCTTTATCTGGACGCTAAACCGCCCCCTCGGATCTTTGTTGTGAATAAGGACAAACTCGGCGCCCCCGAACAAGGTCTCAGCCAAGTTTTCCAAATCAGGCTTGATTTCATTAAAGGTTTTGTCCGTATTGGGCGCAAGAAGCCTATCATTGATTAATAAAAGGGCTTCGTCTCCCCGAAATCTAAACTTCCCCTGAAGTGGCGGTTCTTCCTCTATCCGGCAGCAATTTTCGAGTGCTGACCTAAAGATCCAACGGAGTTTTTCACGATTCGACCCCTCGAGAGGTTGCTTTCGATTGTAAAGAAGGCCTAGCCGGTTTTCGGAGTTGTCCATGCCGATATTGGCCTCGTGAGCCACAAGTAGGATCCCAGGGCCCGCGACCATATGGCTGTAATCTGCCAGATCACAATATTGTCCATCTGAGGCCTGGATCCATGAATGAAAAATATGGATAAAGGCGGTCAGGGAAACGCCATTGGAATCTGCAACAAAGAACTTAACGTTGATCTTCTGGATATCCATCGTTAACAAAACTCGTTACCTGGTTGTCGCGGCGCCCATGAGTCGACCATAGCAACTGTGGGCGGCGTCGATGAAAAGCTGAGCTTCTTCTATTCGCTGACGCGCCAGATCCGCTCCCGTCTCTCCATTCTCCTTCAGAGATTCGTTTGCTTTGAAGAGCAAATCTGCAAATTTACTGCCAGCGTATTTGTCGTAAAATAGCTTCGTGTCGCAAAGGCGCTGGCGAAAGTTGGCAAGAATAGCATCTTCATCTTCTGAAATGCTGGGATCTTTTGTTTTAATAAGCCCCTGTGCGGCGTGGAGCATAGAGGCGTAGGCCACCTGAACGGCCTTCCTAAAGTCCCCGCCGTCCATGTGGATATGGGCCTCAAAAAGCTCACGGTCACTCGCTGCGAGGGTAAACTGTGCCTGAGAAACAACCTGTCCGGCGCACTCTCCAACACCCATGTCGGTCAGCGTAAACTCTCGCGGGTCGCCCCAATCGCTGTAATAGGAAGCATCCACGTCGTGTGAGGGGATCTTGGTGAGATCCTCCAGCATGGCCTTAACTTCTTTCTTACCGATCCTGCTGATGAAATCCTGAAAGCTCTCGCTCTTCAGCCGATCCTGGATATAACGCTCGGTGACACGCATGACCACTTCCGGTATCCGTTTGGAGGGGACCGCCCCAACTGCAAGTCCATAGGCCCCAGCGTTCTCTTTCCATTTTCCGCCTAACATCACCTGGAAGTGGGGGACGGTATAACCGTTTATATTTCTGCTGATACCGTAAAAGCCAAGATCTGCTATGTGGTGCTGGCCGCATGAGTTGAAGCAACCGCTGACCTTAATCCGCAGATCCTTGACGGCCACGTCTAGCTGAAGACTCTTTTCACTCAAACGGGTGCGTAGTTCCCTGGCAAGTCCTCGCGAGGAGGCGATGCCCAGCTTGCAGGTATCTGTCCCCGGGCAGGCGGTGACATCCACAATCGTTCCTGCATTGGCCTCCCCAAGGCCGATCGCAGTAAGCGCCCTATAGAACTCGGGCAGATCCGCCTCACTAACCCACCTATACACAAGGTTCTGCTCCACCGTAGTTCGAACGGTGTCCTTAACAAAGCGCCTGACGATGTCTGCAAGGCCTCGGGTTTGGCTTGCCGTGATATCCCCCATAGGAAGGGTGACTGTGGCTACAACATAACCGAGCTGTTTCTGATGATAGACGTTCGTGGCATACCATGCGTCGAATCCCTCTGGACGTTGGGCGCCGTTCAAGCCCACCCCTTGTTTGAGCGGCACTTCCGTCCGCTCATTAACCCTGGAAAGAAAGTCTGTCCATCGAGGGTCAGGGGTCAGCTTTTGGCGTTCCTCCAGAACGATCCTGCGGAATTCATCAATGCCCTTATTCGCGACTAGAAATTTGATCCGTGCCCGCGCTCGATTACGCTTTTCGCCCAATCGAGCAAAGACTCGTGAAATAGCTTGCGCCATCGGCAGGAGTTCTTCTTGCGGCAGGAATTCGTCAAAGAGCTTGGCCTTGTGTGGCACGGCCCCGAGACCACCGCCCACATAGAATTCAAAACCACGCCGCTCCTCGCCGTTCACAATCTTTTTCCTGGCAATGGCGCCCATGTCGTGCATGCTGGTAAGCGCGCATGCGTGTTCTTTGCAGCCGGAAAAGGCCACCTTGAATTTCCTTCCGAAATCCTGGGTGTCAGGATGGCCCAACAGGAACTTGGAGCACGCCTTGGCATAAGGAGTCACGTCAAAAGTCTCATCTCGGCATACCCCCGCAATTGGGCATGCCGTCACGTTACGGACCCCGTTGCCACATGCCTCTCTCGTAGTGATGCCAACGGCAGCAAGCCGCCGCATTAGCGATGGTGTATCGTCAATATGAACGAAGTGAAACTGGATATCCTGGCGCGTGGTGACGTGAGAGACCCCGTCGGCATACTCCTCCGACAAGTCAGCTAATACCTCCATTTGCTCCGGAGTTACTCCCCCGAACGGAATTTTGATCCGCATCATCCCGGGGGCATCCCACACCGTTTCAGGCCCTTTGGTTAGATCTCCGGAGGGCAACTTTAGTTTTTGGACTCGTGTCCCGTCGTGCCTTTGCCCGTTATCGTAGCGCTGTCCGTACACCCCACGCCGCAGCCGAGTCTCAGCAAAGACCCTTTCCTCAATCTTGCCCTGCTTTCTGAGCTCGATCTGGGTCTCAAAAATATCAATTTCGCGGGCCAACTCAGGTGGCATTTTATCGGCGAGCTTTTCATTCCATGTCAGCGTCTTACTCATAAGAGTCTCTCCCACGACATGTTTGGTAACACCTCTTCGGCTAGAAACCCGACACCAGGTAAGGTAAATTTAGACTATTGTTACTAAAACCAATTCTAAAAGTCAAGTATTATAGAAAATTTTTTAACTTAACGGATTCTTCTGCACAGCAATTTTCCCTTGGAGCTCCATTAACCCATCCAAAACCGCCTCAGGTCTGGGTGGACAGCCGGGAACATAGACATCCACGGGGATGATCCGGTCAATCCCCTGTACTGTTGCATAGTTATCGTAAAACCCACCACTAGCCGCACAGGCCCCAAAGGCCATCACCCATTTTGGCTCAGTCATCTGCTCATAGACCCTCTTGAGCACTGGGGCAACTTTATGGTTTATCGTCCCTATAACCATAAGGAGGTCAGCCTGCCGCGGGCTAAACCGAGGCAAAAGGGCCCCGAACCGGTCGATGTCGTAGGGGGACATGGAGAGGGACCTATACTCCATGGCACAACAAGCCGTAGCAAAGGGATAAGGGAAAATAGAGTACTTACGAGCCCAACCGACAGCTTTCTCCAGCCGTGTGAGAACTACAGTCTCTGCAAGAAGCTTATCTTCCCCGTATTTGGGATCGGCTTTGGAGCTATTAGACTGCACACTATCCAGATATAAACTACGGGCCAAAAAATTCAACCCAGGCTGTCCAAAATTAATTCAGCTTTATTTTATAATCTTTTTCTCATCCCTTGACAAGAAGATACCCTCATTTTACCTTGATCTTAAAGTAACGGACAATTTTACCATCAAATTAGGAGATTCGTTGATGAAGGGAAAAAAGATTCTTGTGGTTGAGGATAATGAAGATACCCGTGAAATCCTCTTTCATAGACTTCAGAGCATGGGCAATTTTGAGGTTCTACTTGCTTCCAACGGCAAGGAGGCTTTAGAGATGGCAACGCAGTCACGACCGGATCTGATCATTATGGACCTTAAAATGCCTGTCATGGACGGCTGGGAAGCTACCAAGACCTTAAGACAAACAAGCTGGGGAAAGGACTTACCCGTAATCGCCTTGACAGCACAGGCTATGGAGAGGGATGAGGAGAAGGCCATCGATGCTGGCTGCAACGATTATATACCGAAACCCATCATGGATTACACGATCCTAATGGAAAAAATCGAGAAGCTGTTGAAATAATTCCCTTGGGGTGAAAAGCAAAAACCCCGTTATTATCCAATGGGGTTTTTGCTTTTTAAACAGGAATTTAGAGTTTAACTACATTGATGGCTTGGGGCCCTTTTTCTCCCTGGGTAATATCGAATTGGACCATCTGCCCCTCGTTGAGGCTTTTGAATCCATCGCCTTGAATGGCCGTATAATGGACAAAAACATCTCCACCCCCTTCCTCCTCAATAAAGCCATATCCCTTGGAGTTGTTGAACCATTTAACCTTTCCAGTTGCCATATCTTAATCCCTCCCTGCCTACCTGCCCCTTTTTAAGAACAGGTGAGCCTAAGACTAAGCCGACATTAGATAAAGCCTAGTGCTATTGTCAAGGAAAAAATTTTCTTAAGCCATATAAGAGAGTGAAAAACAGGGGCAACTTTCAAATCGCAGTCGTCGGAAGCTCCGATCCGATTCCAAAGTTCATCGCTCTTGCGGCGGAAGTAGGGAGGACTGTTGCCGCCAGGGGAGCAGTTTTAATCTGCGGTGGGTTGGGTGGAATTATGGAGGCAGCAGCCCGTGGCGCAAAAGAGAAGGGCGGGCTAACCATCGGGATTTTACCGGACTATAACAAAGCATCAGCCAACCCATTTATTGATGTGGTCGTGCCCACCGGACTGGGGCATGCACGAAACATATTAGTGGTGGCTTCAGGAGATCTCATCGTTGCCCTTCCTGGATCGCACGGCACACGATCCGAAATATCTATTGGGCTCAAACTATGCAAGCCGGTAATCGGTATTACAGCATGGGGCGATATTTTTGGGGTCCGCCAAGTCAATAGCATTCGAGAGCTTCAAAAAGAGCTTGTGCCTTTTTTTTAGGCAACTTCTAATCTATTGAATTCCCTTTATAATTTACCGTTTCATACTGAATTATAAACAGAAAAACGGTTTTATATTGACATGCCTCGTTTTTTCTTCTATTATTATCAATTGATTCTTATAGTTGTGCCCTAACAGGGCAGGTGCCCAGTTAAGTGAGCTAAGGACCAGCAAATGGCGATTTATACTCCCCTGACCAAGAGGGAAGCTGTACGGATTGTAGAGGAGTTCGGGCTAGGCGGTATTGTCTCTTACACTGGTATTCAAAACGGATCTGTCAATACCCATTATCTTTTGGAAACAAAGCGGGGCCGTTTTTTTATAAAAATCGATGAGGTCAAGAGTGAGGTCGAGATAAAACAGGAGGTGGAGCTCCTATTTTATCTCAAAAGGCAGGGTTGGCCCTGTCCCCAACCTATTAAAAGCAAAAAAGGGACATATTACCATGAATTTCATGGTAAATATCTTTCGCTTAGCCGGTATATTGACGGGGTAAAGCTCCCTTTGGACGCCCTAACCCCATCCCATCTGGAGGCCTTAGGTCGCACCTTATCGGATCTCCATCTCATAGGAAGGGGTTATAAAAAAGGAATCGATAACCGATTTGGGTTTACGAAAATTGTCACCCTGTATCGTGAGGTGAGGAGACAGCTCCCCTCTCATCTAAAAAACATTATAAGAGTCCTTGACGACGAGGTTCCATATCTGGAAAACTACCTGGATAACAACCTTCCGAAAGGAATCATTCATGGAGATCTCTTTCCAGACAACGTGAGGTTTAAGAGGTCCAGGCTGGTCGGGATCGTTGATTTTGAGGCTGCCTGTCGCGGAAAACTCATTTATGACCTTGCCACAGCGGTCAATGCCCTTTGCTATTTACATGACCGTTTTCAAATCGATCGCTTTGAGGCTCTGATCACTGGATATGAGAGTTTGCGTCCTCTATCGCTTCCTGAATGGGATTCCTTTCCTAACGAGCTCCGTTTTTCTGCACTGAGGTTTACCGTGACACGGATCAAGGATTTTTATCTTCGAAAAATTGACGAAAATCAGAGCACTTACAAGGACTTTAAGGAATTTTTTGATCGGCTTTTAATTCTCCGGCGAGAAAAAGATGGAGGAATGGAAGATATTCTATTGGCGATGGCAACGGGCTATGATTATCGAAAATACCAGAAGTCCAAGCCCTCCAAGTAATACCCTACCCCCTGCCGCTATATCAATTCCCTCTTTACTGGTGATGTCTGAGGGGATGGGTGGCTAACTTTCGCATCTTCATTAGTGTATCCTGCCGGATAACCCGGATGAGAGCAAAGAAGGTCAATAATGCTCCCAGTAAAAAGAGCAGCCTGCCTCCGCTAAGAACAACATAATAAAAATCGAGTTTGACCCGCGCCGCGTTATACTTTTCTCGGTCCTCGTTGATCCGCCGAAGTACCTCTTCATTTTTCTGATGGTCCAGTTCTTGAAAGCTGCGATAACTATCCTCGAGGCCTGTCCGGACCGTCTTGTGGAGCAGCCCTTGATATTTGGTGATCTGCACTGCACCGACAGTCCAATTCCCGATGCCCAGGATAATAAACATAAATCCGGCTACCAAGAGATAACTGGAATAGATATCGCGGGGTTTCATGATCCCAGCAAATAGCAAATCTAGTGGCAAAGGTCAAATCTGTAGCATATACCAATTAGCTTTCAGCCATTAGGCATAAAAACAGGGGATTCATTTACTCATGCTTAACGGCTACCCCATCTTTTGGCTGACTACTGATAGCTGGGATATTGCATGTCAAACCCAGCTTGAAGTTGACGGAGGATTGGCTTACGATAAGCATCCTGTGAAGTGCTACGTCATTGGGGACATACATGGTTGCTCGGATGAGCTGGCCACCCTTCTTGAGGCCCTCCCCTTGGAGCCTTCGGATCGACTCATCTTCCTGGGTGACTATGTGGACCGAGGCCCGGACTCCAAGGGTGTAGTGTCCACCCTTATCGAATGGAAGCGCAAGGGAGATCAGGAAGTGATTTTCCTCAAGGGGAACCATGAGGATATGTTTCTTTCCTACCTGGGTCTCCCAGGCAACTACGGGGAAATGTTTCTTTTCAATGGTGGGCGAGAAACCTTGGCCAGCTATGGGCTTTCTCCGAGAAACGGCGCCCCAGAGGAAACCCGATCCCGGATCCCTCAGAGCCACCTTGAGTTTTTCAAGGGGTTAAAAACCTATTACTTGATGGAGCCTTTTCTCTGTGTCCACGCAGGTATCCATCCGTCGAGGCCTCTCGACCAACAGCTCGAGGAGGAGCTTCTTTGGATCCGTGACGAATTTATTCTCAACCAACATTCTCTCCCTTATACCGTTCTCTTCGGGCATACACCCCAAAGAGAGGTCCTCTTTCACCTCCCATACAAGATCGGTTTAGATACCGCTCTTGTCTATGGCAATGAGCTTAGCTGCTTGGAGGTGCAAGAGAAGGTTTTGTTTCAAATCGGAAGGGGGAGGAAAAAGGTGATGCGCAGGATGGTGAGGGATAAATGGGAGCAGAGCCCCTGCTCCCCTATGCCTTGATTTTCCCTTTAGCCCACCCTGCTTTCCTACTCAATCCCGTGGCGGTGTAGCTCAGTTGGTCAGAGCACGCGGCTCATATCCGCGGCGTCGGCGGTTCGAGTCCGCCCACCGCCACCAATGTTTCCGTAACTATCTCGCAGACTTACCCTGCTTTCCTCGAAATCCATTAGCATGTCGTTTCGTGTCGTTTTAGGTATATATTTGCCCCCAGATCCGCCCCCAAGACTTGCCCCCAAGAATTTGACCGCCTCAGTCATCCTGTTTTTTACCCCTCGCAGGTACCGTGTGGTCGTCGTGAGGTTGGTGTGGCGCAGGAGTCTCCGTATGGTGTCGGGGTTGGTGACATGCTCCGTGACCACCGTGGCAAAGATATCGCGCATATCCTTCGGCCTAAGCCGAATGCCGTTTCGTACGTTATCGGATCCGCAGTGACCGCAGAATG
>JAPUHZ010000364.1 GCA_027297485.1 Deltaproteobacteria bacterium | reverse complement strand
AGAATGGACAACATGACGGAAATGACGGGAAGCAAGACAGCCTATGAGCAGTGGATGGAACAGGAAGGTGTCCCTGTGGTGGAAGCTTATGGAGTGGATGTGAAGGAGGTCCCCCTCGGGACTTGGCGCCGACGAGGTGGTCGTGGGGCCTTCATCCAGCTTCGAGGTATGGAGGGAGTTACTGCAATGGAGTTGGTGGAGATACCGCCGGGCAAAGCCCTAGAGCCCGAGAAACACCTCTATGAGAAGGTGATCTATGTGGTGGAGGGACTAGGTTCCACCGAGGTCTGGCAGGAAGGGCAAGGCAAGCGATTTTTCGAGTGGGGACCGGGGAGCCTTTTCGCCCCGCCGCTCAATTGCTGGTACCGGTTGGTGAATGGCAGGGGAGAGCGGGCGCTCCTGGCGGCGCTGACGAATGCGCCGATGATCATGGATATTTTTCATAACACCGATTTTATCTTTAACTGTAACTACCAGTTCAAGGATCGATATGAGGGGCAGGAAGACTACTTCGCTGTTGGGCAAAAGCGATATAAGGTGGGGCGAGGGAATTATTGGGATACCAACTTTATCGCTGATGTGGCCACTGCCCCGATCGACGCGCATGAATGGAAGGCGTCAGGAGGAGGCTTTACCGGCTTCGAGATGGCGGGCAACTCGATGGTGGGCCATCTTGTGGAATGGCCGGTGGGGAGATATCACAAAGCCCACTATCATGCCGCCGGGGCGGTATTGCTGATCCTTAGGTCTGAGGGTTACACAATCATGTGGCCCAACGATTTAGGGATTCATCCTTATCGAGACGGCCATGGCGATAAGGTCGTCAAAGTTGACTGGAAACCGGGGACTGCGTTCGGCCCACCGAATGGTTGGTTTCACCAGCATTTCAATCTCGGATCTGAAAAGGCCCGCCAACTTGCTCTGCGAAATGGTAGCAGAAGACACAAGCTGGGCTTTCACGTGGCGGCTCAAAAGCGTGATGGAGGAGTCTTCATCAGTGTGAAAGAAGGAGGGACGTTGGTCGAGTATGAGGATGAGGACCCACAGATCCGCCGGATGTATGAGGCGGCGCTGAAAGAAAGAGGGATCCCCTTTGACATGCCCGCTATTGCTCGCGGGTGATTTCAGCCGGCGGAAGAATTAAATTTACGTGTCCTAAGGAAAGAGGGCCTTCAGTTTCCTTGATTTTGCACCGCCTCACTAAGAAGGTTCTAGGCAAAGATTCGATGAGCCTCCAATATGAGGAAGGGAGATGGACGGAATAACTGCACCGGAACACGGAGTCTACCGTCATGCCCGAGAGGGTAAAGCATAGATAATCAGAAAGTATTCTCGACCGGATGTTTTCTCATGCGGACGGTAAGCCAGTTCCATTGGTCGGGATACCGTCGGATGAGATTTTCTAAGGTGCGCACTATGTGCCGGGTATTTTCTGCGATGTCGGACGACAACCTTCCATTCCTTGCCATAGGAATTTCAGGCTCAATGATGAGATGCATACCTCCCCGGTAGTTTCTGATAAGGTACAGGGGCACCACTGCCGCTTTGGACCGCAGCGCCAGACTCACAGGTCCCCGGGGGGAAGGGACTTGCTGGCCAAACAGTAGAGTCTGGACCTTTCCCTTTTTCAGATTATCGGCCATGATAAAAACTATCTCGTTTTTCTTTAGGGCATTGAGGACTTGTCTTACAGCCAATCGTCTAGGGCGAGATGGGATAATCTGTTGGTGGAAATAAGGGAGGATGCGCGTAAGGATGGCTTTTATTCTCTGGTCCGGTGGAAGGCGAAAGAGAACTGAAAAGGGGTGCCCATTCATCCCCAGCCGTGTCCCGACCAGGACAAAGTTACCAATATGTGCCCCGAGTGCTATAATCCCCTTCCCTTTTGCTAGGGCCGCCTCAAGGTTTTCTATCCCTTGGATTGTCACGATTTCCCGAGCGTAATCCGAATTGTATAGTTGCAGGAAACAGTCCATCAGGTTTTTGACAAAATGCTCCTGCACCCCCTTGGCCAAGCCCTTTTTCGTCGCCACGGAGTAGGCTTTACCAAAGGCTGCGCCCAAGTTTTTAACGATGCGTCTCCTTGGGACAGCAAAATAAATAAAAAGCTTGAGCACCGGTGTCATCAGGTGGCTGAAGAGATAAGGGGAAAGAGATCTGCGAAGTCCCGAGAAAATCAGGAAACTTCCCTCTAAAAACCGATAGAGAAACCATCGGTAAACTTTCTTAATTTCCATTCATCCTGGACCTTCTTCTCTGTAGCCGTAAGCCCGCCAATTTTGGAGAATTTTATCCCGGACCGCTTGGGGCCAAAAATTATCAACAGCCAGATGAGCAAGGGAGTCATCTAGCGTCACGGGAATTCCGGTGTTGGTTGCTTCTTCGAGGAGGTTGGCCGCCTCGGTTAGAGAAAGGGCAACCGCCACGTCATCGACCGGTGTCCGGATATAGGTCACTGGGAGAATCGGGTTATTGCGGTAAGTGATCGCCGTGACATGATAGATCGGTTCTTCCCCTCGCTTTCTCGGCGGGATGAGGCCTTCAAGGACGATCTCCGAAGTCGCTGGGACCGCGAGATCTACCGTTTCACACTGGACCAACTCCAAAGGAGCACCGCGAATTCCCCCTATGATATCCGAATCTGGAGTGGAGACACTAGAAGGCAGGCGCGTAGCAGCCACCCATGGGGTGACCGGTTCGGTGCCTATGGCGATAGCAAACTCCGTGGACTTACGCTGTGGCCTGTCGTTCGTTTCATTGTGAGCCCTCATGGTCTTCGAAGGGTGAGGAAGCTCTCGCAGGCTCGTCTTGTCGCGGATCACTAGGCGATGGAGCCTCCAGTTAGGATTAGAAACTCCTGTTTCCGGGTCCTTAGTGATGGTGGCATGCCATGTTCCCAAGCTTGGTCCTGCATCTCCCCTGCACAGCAGTGGGGCGGGGAAGATCTGTAGATCCACGGCCTCACCTTTCAAGATGTTTTCTTTACATGGCCCATCTCTGATCAGAGTCGGCTTGATCGGCTTCTTGAGCCGCCGTAGGTATTGCTCGATAATCTCCAGCGCGGTGGATTGAGGCGGCATATCCATGGAAGTGGCGAATCGAGAAAAGGACCAATCCTTTCGGCGACTAAGGCTAATGGGCGCGCCGAAGATACGATTCTCAGGGTATCCCCTGAGGTTAAGGAAAAATGGGGCCGGCGCACGTAAGTCATAGGAGCGGCAGATAACTGCTCCGACCTCAAAAACCGGTTGGACTTCATTGTCAATCCTTTGCACTTCCCCCTCTTTCTCCAAACAGGCAATGTATTCTCTAAGATCGTTGAACGGCATGATTTCCCCCCAAGATGACTTGACTGGGTTATCGGGCTCCCCAAAGTACTTGGTATATAAATGATTTGGGTATAAAAAGTCAATACCTAAAGTAGTATAAGCGGACAGCCGGATAGAAAAATATGAGAGGAGATTGATTATTTGTAAACCCCGCGGCTTGCCGCGGGGACAAGGCCGATGGGGTTTCCAAAGGGGAGAAGCGGCAGCTCTCCCCTCATAGATCTTTCCTTGGGTCGACCGCGGGGTTTCAAATCCCGTCGTCGATATAAGATTGACTAGAAAGAAAGAGATAGAAGAGGAGTGGTCTTATCCCTTGGCGTGTTTATAAATCCCGTCGTGGAACATGGCAACGTAATCAGCATTCGTCAGGCAACAATATTCAGGGCTCCATCCGGGGCGTGTCCACACCAGGCCGTCTTCCAACAATTTCTGAAATACGAGCCGGGCTACCTGCCCGTGAGCCATTAGCCCTCCTTCATGCTCCTCAAGGTCTGCCTCTTCGTGAACCAGGAAATAAGAGAGTTGGCTATCTTTGAAGCCGTACTTCCCAAGCAAGGCCTGTCGCCATTGTCGTGACCAGTGACCGAACATCTCTTCATTGAGTGAGCGGGCCCACCACTCAATCATCGCCCCTTCGTATACCAATCCTCGGGCATACTCCGTAAGGGCGCGGCACTCGGGATAGACCTCGCAATTGACCATCTCCTCACGGGTGACACCGAATGCCTCACCCTGTTCAACTAATACCTGGATGTGTCCCGGCACGGTTGGGTTAACGAGTTCGTCGCTGATCTTACCGACGTAGGGGACCAGGAGCTCCGGATGACGGGAGAAAAAGCCCATATGTCTCTGGTAGATTATGAGATGAAAATTGTTGATTTCTACGGGGTAGCTATACCAGTGCTTCCAAAAAAGGCGAATAGTCTGTAAGGGCAGCTTGCCGTCTGTTAAGTCGTGCATGAAGGGGCCCTGTAAGATTTTCTCCTGCCACCGTGCATGCATCTTCCTGCAGATGTCATCGGTGTAAGCTTTGGCCTCTTCGGGGTCAAGTTTCTTGCCCCATTGAAGAGGTGAGGCTTGATTTTTGGTGCTCATGGTTGTCCCTTCCTTATGAATAGGCGCTTTTTGTCCACCCTTTTTTAGCCTTAAGAAGGCTAGGGAAGGGTCAGGGAAACTCCATTTTCGGTAAGACCGTTTTTCAATTGCTCCCTTTCTTCCGAGTTGAAGGGATAACATTCCCATCGCGGGAAGCGGCGAATGGGAAGCCCTCGAAGGCGCATAATCTCTTGGAACACCGCTCTCCCGTGCTCTGCCATATACCGCCCCACTACTTGCAATACGGCGGCTAGCTGGTCATGTACTTTCTGAGCGTCTGCGAGTTTGCCTTCTCTCAGGGAATGCCACATCCGGACACATAGATCAGGAAATGGACTGGAAGGGGGATGGATAGCCCCGCGCACCCCGAGAGAGTAACCCGAATAAAGTGAAAAGAGAGAACCAGGAAAGACACCGATGGAAGAGGGGATCTTAAAGACATACTGCAAAAGCTCGTCATAGGGGACAAACGAAACTTTGATGCCGGCGAGCGTAGAGATAGGGGAGATCGCCTCTTGTATTTTGAGCACCTTTGCGGGCGTTATGTGGACACGGGTAGTCTGAGTATTATCATAGATAAACAGAGGGATACCGGGGACAGCTTGTGCAACGGACTTATAATGGGCGAAGACCTCGTAGTCATTGTGCGGGTAATAAAAAGGGGGGACCATAGCCAGAGCCTCCACCCCAAGGGCAGCTCCATGCCTGGCCAAGTCGATGGAAGAATAGATGTTGGCTGTACCGACATGCAGGACGATGGGTATCTTTCCCCGGGAGCGCCTGACAATTCTTTCGGCCACTTTTTTTCTCTCGTCGATCTCCATCACCATTCCTTGGCCATGGGTCCCCAAAGCAAAGATCCCCTGCACCCCGGCCGCCAGATAGAAATCGACTAAGGCATCGATCCCCCTGTCGTCCAGAGTACCATCCTCTTTGAAAGTAGTGGGCATGGGGATCAAGATGCCCTCAAGTTTTGACCTAGTTTCCATGGGATCTCCTTTCTTTATTCCGTACAACGCTATTGGATCCACGAATGTCGCATTGAAGAAATTTATGCCACACCCGCGCCGGGACTCACTTTATCTTTTCTACAATCCTTCGGGGCCCACCTTCTGTTAGTCCAGCTTGCCTCGGATCATTTCGTATCCGGCGGCAAAAGGAATGAGAGATTCCAGCCCACAGCCCATAGCTATCGCCATACCCTCCTGAACTTCTAAGGAAATCGCCTCTTGAAGGCTCCGCACTTTGCTCATGGTATTCTTCTCTACCTGTTCACAGACAATTCTTCAAGTTCGCGGTCAGACCGTGCCGCTCCATAGCCATAATTTCCCGTTGTTTTAAGCTATAATGGTCGGACGTGAATCGACACTATCATGTGACCATTGCAATAAAGTCGGTCTCAATATAGAGCCTGCGACCGCTGGCTAAAGAATTATGCTTGCTTTGAAACAAATGGCTTTTGATATGAGGAACGCCTAAAGGGATGCGAGAGGGATATAATAAAGGCTTCTTATGGAACAGGCAGGATTTCCTCAATTATTCTTTTTTGCATTGTCTTCTGGGTAGCCGGAGCCCTGTGGCGGTTGCCTTTACCCACCTCATAACACAGTAGTTGCGGCTGTGAGAGAAAAGGCCAAACCCGATTGCAAACTCCCCGTGCACGGCTTGGGCCTCAGAACTATTGGTCTTTATATTCTCTCAAGAAGGCGATAAACGGTTTGACAAGAAAAGAGCGCTCTCGCTTTTTATGAACAGCGATATACATGGTTCGCTCTAACTGGAGATCTGGGACCTTTAGAACCTTCAGTCGTCCCGCCTCGATATCGGAGACAGCATGGCACTTAGCTAGGAGGCTAATACCAAGCCCACTTGCCACCATACTCCTAATAGCATCTCTACTACCCCATTGAAATTTTATTTCTACCAGAGGTTTAAACGGGATTCGCCTCTCGACAAAGCTCTGCTCAACCATGTCGCGGATGAGGGTACCCTCTTCATGGGTAATCAATGCTCCGTTAGCGATAACCTTAAGAGGAACGAAACGTTTTTTAGTAAGTGGATGGTCTGGCGGCGCAATAACCACAATTTCCTCATCACGATAAGGCTTGATGACTAAAAGAGAGGATTGGGGAGCCCTGCCGAGGACGGCTAGATCGAGTTCCCCCTGTAAGAGCTTTTTTTCCAAGATATCGCTCCTCTGGATCGTTAAGAGGACCTCAATTTCAGCGTGCTCCTTTTCGAACCTTTGGATGGCTACGGCAAGAAAGGAAGCCGTAGCAAGACCTGAGCCACCAATGGCGATTTTCCCCTTTTTTAGTCCGGCAATCTCATCCAATCTCTCCTTGACCCTTTCCACCTTGGCCAAGATGTCTTTTGCCTGACGGAACAACTCTTCCCCCGCTCTCGTCAGAAGAATCTTATTGCCCAGCCTCTCGAATAGTTTAACCTTCAGCTCCCGCTGTAGAGCCTGAACGAGGAGAGAGACTGACGGCTGGCGAACGCGGAGCTTTGCGGCCGCCTGAGTGAAGCTCCTGAGCTTGGCGACTATAGTAAATACCTCTAATTGATATAGCGTCATAAGCGAAACCGGAAGAATGTGTCTATTTTTGATCTGTTGATAGAATACACTCTTCTATAGCACTGGGGAGAATAGAATTCAACCGAGCAGAATCGCCCACCCTTGAACTTGCCTGTCGGCGTGCTATAGGCTTGCAAGCAGTCATTTAGGTTCGTTAGGAGACAAAAAGATGACTCTTATCCTTAACAACGATGATGTCAAGAGTGTTCTCACGATGGAGATCACGATGAAAGCCCTGGAAGAGGCTTACCGGCAGATCGCCAGCCGTGAGGCTGTTTGCCGGCCGCGCATCGATATCCAGATTCCAACAAGAGATCCGCAAAAAATCTTTCAGTGGGGCACTATGGAAGGGGGTTCCATATCAGGTTACTTCGCCATAAGGATGAAGTCCGATATCATTTACGAACAGGAACATGAAGGAACGCGAACTCAAGAGAAATACTGTGTCCGTCCGGGAAAGTTCTGTGGCTTGATTTTGCTTATCAATATCGAAAACGGAGAGCCACTGGCCCTGATCAACGACGGTTATCTCCAGCACATGAGGGTGGGGGCGGATTCGGGAATTGGTGTGAAGTATATGGCCCGTGAGGACGCCGAGGTTGTTGGCATGATCGGATCGGGTGGAATGGCCAGGTCTCACGCCGAGTCTTTCCTTTTGGCAAGGAGGATCAAAAAGATACAAGTTTATAGTCCGACCAAAGCCCACAGAGAAGAGTTTGCTGAAGAGATCGCGGGTAACTTAGGCATTGAAGGCGTGCCTTTGGATAATCCACAGGATGTCTATAAAGGGGCGGATATCGTGGCCGGCTGCACGGATTCGGCTATTCCCATCATTATTGGAGATTGGTTGGAAGAGGGAACCCATATCACCTGTGTCGGAGGAAAACCCGACGGGGAAACGTTAAAGCGAATTGATCTTTCCTTAAGACTCGGTAACGCCCCGGAGCCGTGGGGACTGCCTCAATTGGATTTACCTGATGAGTACATTACTTATGCTGCTATGCCTGATCAGAACTCGGGCTTCAAGATGAAACGGAAGGGGAATAGGGCCCATGGGGTCATCGTTAAGGATAAATCCGTCTTACTCCCTGACCTGATAAGCGGGAAGAAGAATGGGCGGACCACTCGCAAGCAGATCACGTACTCCGAAAGGGGAAACATTCAGGGCGCTCAATTCTTCGCCGTCGCCGGTAAAGTGTATGAATCGGCAAGAGAGAAGGGACTGGGAAGAGATCTCCCTACAGAGTGGCTATTGCAAGATATCCGCGATTAGTACCTAAAATGTCGAGAGAGAGCGCCTACCAGATGAAAGAAATCTTGATCTCAACTTGGCAGGCTATCACCGTCCAACGACGACTTCCAAGGTTAGCGGGGGGCGTGACTGTACTGTTAGTTTTTGTTCTAGCGATCAGCTTGCGGCAACCTGCCACCGCAGAGGAGAACCAATACCTTACCGGCCAGCTCCTAGTGGCGACGCCGGAGATGAAAGACCCCCGTTTTTTCCAGGCTGTCATCTATATGGTTAGACATAGCGAGGATGGAGCCATGGGCCTAGTGATTAACCGCCCGGTCGGTATAGGGCCGATCTCGGAGCTACTCAAGGGACTCGGAGTCGAGAGCGAGGGTGCTAAGGGGAAGATTGTTCTCCATTACGGTGGCCCGGTAGAGCGGGGGAAGGGTTTTGTGCTGCACACCAACGACTACGTTAAAGGTGCGACACAAGTTGTGGACGACCGCTTCGCAGTTACAGCGGATATAAAGATCCTCCAGGCCATCGCGCACGGCAAAGGTCCGAAGCATAGCCTCGTCATTATGGGTTATGCCGGCTGGGCCCCACGCCAGCTTGAAGCCGAGATAAAAGCAGGGGGATGGTTCTCCATCGCAGCAGAGGAAGGGCTGGTCTTCGACAAAGAGGCAGAGGACAAATGGGAACGGGCAAGGGCCAGACGGAAAATCAAAATCTAGCGTGCCTTATTCATGATCTCAGGGGTGAACTCTTTCGGCCAAGGGCATTAGGATGGTGGCTTGCTGGGAAGATTCCTAGCTTTCAAAGATTGTCACGCTGGGGGTAAAGCTTGACTTACCGGACTGTAGGCAAACCGCTACCGCGAGTAGAGGGATTAGACAAAGTAAAGGGGAGGACGCAGTATGCGGGCGACCTTTCGATTCAGGGCACCCTTTGGGGCAAGATCTTACGCAGCCCTGTACCCCACGCGCGTATAATTAGGATCGACACATCCAAGGCCAAAAACCTCCCGGGTGTCCACACAGTTCTTTCAGGGATGGATCTTCCGCCGGTTTTTGTCGGCACGAGAATGAAGGATATGCCGGTCCTGGCGCGCGAACGTGTCCGATTTGTCGGTGATCCGGTAGCAGCTGTAGCCGCTGAAGGGCGAGACGTAGCCGATGAGGCCCTCAATCTGATTGACGTGGAATATGAAGAATTACCAGCCGTCTATGATCCTGTAAAGGCGCTCTGTCCGACTGCACCCCTTATCCATGAAGATCGGTCACAGTACAAAAATGCGCCATCCGTGCCTGAAGGAATTCCCAACCTTCAGTCGATCATGGAATGGAAAAACGGAGAACTAGAAGCGGGATTTAAGAGAGCCGCGCGGATCTTCGAGCACACGTTTCATACCCAGCTTACCCACCACGGCTACCTGGAGCCTCATGCCTGCACGGTTCGAATCGATCCCTCGGGGAAAGTCGAAGTTTGGGCTTCAAACAAGGCGCCCTATGGCCTTCGTGACCAGTTGGCTCAGGACCTGGGGATCGCTCGGGAACGGATCAAAGTCCACATCATGTCGGTGGGAGGCGACTTCGGCGGGAAGGTCTCGCTGGTCGATGTGCCAATCGGCTATTTCCTGGCGGAACGCTCGAGGAAGCCGGTAAAGATGGTTCTGGACTATGGGGAGGAATTGCTGGCAGCAGCTCACAGACACCCAGCGGTGATTACGCTGCGCACCGGAGTACAGCAGGACGGAACACTCTGCGCAATAGAGGCGAAGATTACCTTCAGCGGTGGGGCTTACGCGGCCTTTAAGGCAAATCCCTACGTGACGGTATTGGGCGGCCGCCGACTGGCGAGCTATTATCGGGTCCCTGCGATTCATGTGATAACCTATTGCGCCTACACCAACCAGGTCCCCTGCACGCAGAGCCGGACACCGGGAAGCCCGCAGATCGTGTTTGCCATGGAATCCCAAATTGACATCATCGCCAGCGAGCTTGGCCTGGACCCAGTGAAGTTCCGGATGCAAAACCTGCTCAAAGACGGGGATGCTTCTCCTCTAGGGGAAAAGTGGCAACACATCCTTTTTCGCCAGACGCTTAAGAAAGCAGTCAAGGCCTCCGGATGGGGGAAGTCACGACCACCGAAGTATTGTGGGCGAGGCGTGGCCTTGTATGAGCGTGGAACTCCCAGCGGCAAGGCCAGCGCTGCTATTACTCTCGACGGGGACGGACGGATTACGATTTTGACCGGAGTGCCGGATGTTGGGCCTGGATTCTACACCGTGATTCAGCAAATTGTGAGCGAAACGTTCGGTGTGAGCCCGAACCGGATTCAGGTCCGCTTCGAGGATACCGACAGCTTGCCCTACGACCCAGGGACCGGTGGTAGCAAGTCAACAAATACTTCAGGTCACGCCGTATATAAGGCGGCACGAGAGGTGCGTGAAAAGCTTATCGCGCTGGCAGGGCACCAACTCGGTTGTCCGTCAGAGAAGGTCCGGCAGAATGGCAACCAATTCGTTGGTCAGGGACATAAACGAATCTCTTTTCAGAAGCTTGCCGGGATAGCGGTGGCGGAAAACGGCGGGCCGATTTTTCACATGACAATGCACGAGCCGGCAGATCACCCCCCGGTAACTGCATTTGCTGCACAGGTGGTAGAGGTAGAGGTGGACCCCGATACGGGTCAAATCAAGGTGAAGAAAATCACCACGGCGCACGATACGGGAACCGTCCTGAACTCCCTTACCTATCAAGGCCAGGTCGATGGCGGAGTTATCATGGGCTTGGGCTTTGCGCTGATGGAAGAGACCCCCATGGAGGACGGCCACATCACGACCCTCAACCTGGGTGATTTTAAAATTCCTTGTATTAAAGAGATCCCCAAGTTAACCACCGTCCTGCTGGAAAGCCCCACGGGGCCGGTTCCCTATCATGGCAAGGCCGTAGGAGAACTTCCCAATGTCCCGACAGCTGCCGCCATTGCCAACGCTGTTGCCGATGCCGTAGGAGTTCGCGCTTTCGAGCTTCCGATCACTGCCGAGAAGTTGTTCTGGAAATTAACGGGTGCAGAGAAATAGACGTTTTAATCGGAGAAGGACAAGGAGTATTGATATGGAGGAAAAAGAGGAAAGTTGCTGTAGTATCAATTACGAGCATCATAAAGAGATCTTTGAAAAGCGCCGCAAGGCTTACGTGAACAACCCTGAAAAAGCCGTTACAGTTCACCAGGCAAAGATCCGCCTCATCCAAGACCAGTTCAAGCAGGCCCAGGTCCCCGGCGGATACACAATCTCGTGCGACGAGCCGGTGGAGAGGGGAGGCACCAGGAAAGGCCCCGCGCCGCTGCAATACCTTGTCGCTTCGGTGGGTTTTTGACTCCTCAGCCAACTGACGCAGTGTGCGTCATATCTGGGTGTTCAAATTGAGAAGGCGGAGCTTTTAGTCAAAGGAGAGTTCGACCAGAGAGGCAAATTTGGACTTGCTGACGTCCCTACTGTGTGCAAACGGTTTACTTACGAGTTGAAGCTGGAAAGTTTGGAGAAGAAGGAACGGATCGTGGAGCTTTTAAGCGCAATGGAGCATTCCTGCTATGCAACCAATACCCTGCGCTATCCCGTAGAGGTTGTCCCTCGCCTCTTTCTGAACGGGGGAGAGATCTCCCTGAACTTAAACGTCTAGGCCTTGTTTTGTTATTTTTCTATCTGAATCTTTATAATTAAATTATCCCACGTAACTTCCTAATTATATAGTAGAATCTAACCTAGCAATTACTATAAAATGAGCAAAGATAATAAATCTGTGGACTCTTTTGTTGAGATATACCGTCCGGGAGGACAGGTGGAAATTCTCTTCATCAAGTCAGTCCTGGATCCTGCAGGCATCTACTACTACATCAATAATGAGAACTTCAATCGGATTTTTCCTGCCATGGGCTCAATGGGTGTAGGTGAGATGCGCCTTATGGTGGAGAAAACGCGAGCAGAAGAGGCATTGTTAATTCTTAAGGATGTTTTGGAACTTAAGACGATCGGCTAATCCTGGATCATTTATGTTAAGCGTATATCCGACATTCCAATATGGGGGTCGAGTCTTTTATGGTCTGTTCCCTATGAGCGTTGCTTAATAAGTAGTCTGAGGTACAAAATGAAAATAGCTATTGCCAGTGATCACGCGGGTTACAAATATAAATGCTCAATTGTAGAGCATCTTCAGTCTAAGGGACATGAAGTTTTGGATTTGGGCACAGATTCTGAAAAGCCGGTGGATTATCCTGATTACATCAGACCAGCGGCACAAGCGGTGGCTTATGGCCGGGCAGACTTAGGCATAATTTTGGGCGGCAGTGGAAACGGCGAAGCCATAGTTGCCAATAAAGTTAAAGGCATAAGGTGTGGCCTTTGTTGGAATGCGGAGTCAGCAAGGCTTACCAAATTACACAACGATGCGAATATGATTTCGATAGGTCAAAGAATGGTAAGTTTAGAGCAAGCTATTGAAATTGTAGATACTTGGCTAAATACGGAATTTGAAGGTGGCAGACATATTTCAAGGATTGAAAAGATTGAATAATAAAAGCTAGCCTTATGCTTTTATAAGGTTTTGGACTGACCCCCTGAGGCTGGAGAGTTTGAAGCAGCAAGTTAGAATGCTTGATGGGAGGGAGAAAGGATCTCATCATGGCAGAGAGGAGGAAGTTTTCAGCAACGTTCAAAAGAAGCCGTACAATACACACTACGGCGCAGAAGAGAGAGTCCGTTGCCCATCACCGCTTTGAATTGTTTGGAGTTTCAAGATTAACCATTATAAAAAGGAGGGGAAAATGGCTAGAGCCAGAGCGCGTCATATCTTGGTAGCCGATCAAGAAGAATGTAACAATTTAAAAGAACAGATCGAAAAGGGGGCGGACTTTGCCGAGGTGGCAAAAAAACACTCCAAATGCCCTTCAGGGAAGAGCGGAGGAGATTTAGGAGAGTTCAGTGCTGGTCAAATGGTCAAAGAATTTGATCAAGTGGTTTTTAACGATGAAGTTGGAAAAGTTCATGGTCCCATTAAGACTCAATTTGGGTTTCATCTAATCGAGATCACCAGCAGAAGTGAATAGTGAACGAAAAGGATGGACCACTTGTGACCGGTGTGAAAGCCATGACCTTCGATGTGTTCGGCACAGTTGTCGACTGGCGTAGCAGTATCATCGAACAGTTCCGAGCCTTCGGACGGGAGAAAAAGATTTCCGTGGATTGGGAGGCATTTGTCGATAACTGGAAGAGCTGCTACCGCCCCGGCATGGACGCAGTACGCGTGGGGGAGCTGCCCTGGACCAACGTGGATGGTCTTTACCGGAGAAAGCTTGAGGCATTGCTCGTCGAATACGGTATTCACGGGTTGAGCGAAGAAGAAAAGATCTTCCTGAACCGCGCTTGGGATCGATGTAACCCATGGCCGGACGCCGTGCCCGGGCTGATGCGACTTAAAGAAAAATACGTGCTGTCGACGCTATCGAACGGCGATGTGGCTTGCCTGGTCAACATGGCCAAGCACGGGGGGCTGCCTTGGGACTGCGTGCTCTGTGCGGAGATTTTTCGCCATTATAAGCCCGACGCGGAAGTTTACCTGGGCGGGATCAAGCTTCTGGGGTGGAAACCTGGGGAGGTGATGATGGTTGCCGCTCATAATTACGACTTGAGGGTGGCCCGCTCCCACGGTATGCGCACTGCCTTTCTGCCGCGGCCATCGGAGTACGGCCCTAGTCAGACCTCGGACCTCCAGCCTGAAGAAGATTGGGATGTGGTCGTCGCTGACCTCGAGGAACTTGCCGAGGCAATGGCGACCTGATCCGGCGATTCTAGACTCCATCAAAGAAGGCGACAGCATCCGAGTTGAACGAGCATGAGAAGAGAAAGATTATCAAGACCGGAACTTGCAACATGTGCTAAAAGTATTTTTATAAGGACGTTATCCATTCAGGCGAGTGTCTTCCTTAACCATTTACAGCTTTTCAGAAAAGATTGTTCGGCTGCCTTCCGATTTGCTTCATTTTTCCGCAACGGATTGTTAAGAAAGGCATGTCCGGCTCCCTCATACATGTGGATCTCGAATTTCTTGTGATACTGGACAAGGGCCTCCTTGAACATTTGGATCTCTGCATGAGTCGTATTGGCATCCCGGGTGCCGTAATGGCATTGAATGGGGACCTTGATACCTTTGAGTTCGGTGGGATCAGGAAACAGGCTCTGATAAAAAATAACACCTGTCGCAAACTTCCGTGACCGTGCGAGTGCGTACAGCGCTAGTCCCCCACCCATACAGAAACCGGACAAAGCGACTTTCTTACGGCGCACGAACGGAAGCATTCGAAGATAAGCCACGCTGTCTACGATTTTTTCAATGGTACGCTCGATGTCGAGAGATGTCTTGAGGTAGGCGCTCAGTACGGCATCTTTAGAGATCTTCCCATCGAATAGGTCAGGTGAGAGGCAGACAAATCCTTCTTTGGCAAATTTACGGGTAATAGCTCTCTGCGCATCATTAAGCCCGCGGTATCCGTGCAGCAGTACTAACGCCGGTGTCGGCTTGTTTGTAAGTGGACGTGCTAGGAAACCATCGATGACTTCATCTCCGCTCTTATAAGCGGCATGCATAGAAACGATCTTATGGTCCATGCTTTTCCCTTTACTGGATATTTGTTTCGACTGCAAATAGCACTCGATAAAGGTCGGATTTGAGGGTAGTCCGGATTGGCAGCTTGCCTGCTTAGGGGGTTACTCTCTGGATATCTTGCCCCTAGACTTTAGTTCGCATGGTAACGAACTCTTCGGCTGCGGTCGGATGAATGCCGATGGTCGTATCGAACTGGGCCTTGGTGGCTCCGCATGTAATCGCCACAGCCAGACCCTGTATGATTTCACCAGCCTCTGCACCTACCATATGACAACCGATTACGCGGTCCGTGGCTCGGTCCACGATAAGCTTTATCATGGTCAGCTCGTCTCGACCGGTTAATGTGTGTTTTAACGGTCTGAAAGTCGTCTTATAAATATCGATCTTAGGGTATCGTTCCCGTGCTTGCTCTTCGGTAAGACCCACTGTCCCGATGTTGGGCAGACTAAAGACTGCAGAGGGCACGTTTGCATAGTTCGGCTTCATGGGATTGTTATTAAAGAGAGTTTCAGCCACGGCTTGCCCCTCAGCGATCGCAACGGGCGTGAGCTGAAGGCGATCGGTACAGTCGCCTATTGCGTATATGCTGGGTACTGTCGAGCGGGAATAATCGTCAACTAACACAGCGCCCTTACTATTTAACTCTACTCCTGCTTTCTGCAGACCTAGCCGATTGGTGTTAGGCATTCGACCTGTGGCAAACATGATGAGGTCCGCCTCCAGTAAATTTCCTCCCTTAAGAGTGGTACGTATACCGTCCGTTATTTTTTCAATCTTCTCAACTTGGGTATTGAATCTAAGATCGATCTCTTTTTTTTTCATCTCTTTCGCCAGTGTCTTACGCACGTCATCGTCGAAACCACGAAGAAACAATGGACCACGGTATAGCTGCGTTACCCGCACACCCAGGCCATGAAAAATGCCGGCAAACTCAACGCCGATATATCCGCCGCCTACGATAATGACACTACGCGGAAGCGTCTGAAGAAAAAACGCTTCATTGGAGGTGATGGCATGCTCGGATCCTTGGATCTTCGGTACGGTGGGCCAGCCACCGGTGGCGACCAAAATGGTCCTTGCCGTATACCGTTTTTGGTCGACGACGACGGTATGGGGATCTAGAATTTCAGCGTGCCCATCAAAGATTTTGACTCCAACCCCTTCGAGTATTCTTCTATAAACAGCATTCAGGCGCTCTATTTCTGCATTTTTATTTTTAATGAGCTTGGTCCAGTCGGGACGGCGTTCTCCAACGGACCAACCAAAGCCCGCCGCATCCTGGAAATCCTCGCTGAAATGAGCCGCATATACGAGGAGCTTTTTGGGGATACAGCCCACATTGACACACGTGCCTCCTAGGTAGCGCTCCTCCGCAATAACAACCTTAGCTCCATAGGAGGCCGAGACCCGACTGGCTCGTACGCCTCCGGAACCGGCGCCGATTGTAAACAGATCATAGTCGTAGATGGCCATTTTCCCTGCCTTCCTTGTCTATTCGATTATCAGCATACTCCGCGGCTTGCCGCGGGGACATAACCAATGGGGTTTTCAAAGGGGCGAAGCGGTAGTTCTCTCCCCATAGATCTTCACTTGGGCCGACCGCACGGTCTCAAACTCCGTGGTCGATATAATTAGACTGTTCCCATGATAGTAAGTGTTTTCAATTTGCTCAACAGGCGCGGAGTCAATAGCGACTAGATAAGTTGACTCCAGGTTGACATTAATCCTCATGATCAGATAGTTTTCTCGCCGAGGCAGTTGATTAGGGCCAGTCCTAACGGCATCTATTTTCGGCTCTCAGAAGGGGGCCGATATCAACCCCTTACCGGTAAGGAAACGTGAGCTGATGATGAAGATCGGTAAAATTGGCATCTGGTGTTGGCATGATGCTATGTCTATTGATGAGTCCGTGGCCTTTGTGCAAAAGGTCGAAGCCTGCGGTTACGGGGCCCTGTGGATTCCGGAGGCGGTTGGGCGGGATCCGTTTACCCATCTAGCTTACCTTGCTAGTAAAACGTCCTCGCTGGTGCTAGCCACTGGCATCGCCAACATCTGGGCCCGCGATGCCATGACCATGGCGGCTGCTCAGAAAACCCTGGTGGAGATTTCGGGGAATCGCTTCTTGCTGGGAATGGGGATAAGCCATGCGCCACTCGTGGAGGGCCTGCGCGGCCATCGCTATCATAAGCCCCTAACACACATGCGGCAATTCTTAGAGAAAATGGCCGAGGCATCCTACCAGGCACCTCCTCCAGCCGAGAAGCCACCGGTTGTGTTGGCCGCTTTACGGCACAAGATGCTCGCGCTGGCACGGGAGAAAACCGACGGTGCGCACACTTACTTCGTGCCGCCGGCTCACACACGCAAGGCGCGCAAGATTCTCGGAGCGGATAAATTGCTGGCACCAGCGCAGGCGGTGATCTTAGAAACCAATCCTGCCAAGGCACGCGCGGCCGCTCGCAATTATATGAAGACCTATGTCCCGCGCCTACCGAACTACAAGAATAACCTGTTGGAGCTAGGTTATACCGAAGCAGACTTTGCCGATGGCTGTAGCGATCACCTCGTTGACGATATCGTGGCCTGGGGCGATCTGGATACCATCAAAGCCCGCATCCAGGCGCATTACGACGCGGGTGCGAATCACGTGTGTATTATGCCTCTCTCCAGCGAAGGCCGCCGACCTAGCATGGCGGCCGTGGAGGCATTTGCTCCGTAGCGGATTTAGTAAGCTCCTCTCTTCCCTCCAGAGCGGCAGAGATCTCGGTATTTTCCTGCACGTGGGCATCTCAATCGAAAACTATAAAATTTCCTTATGAAGAGCCTTTGGGTTTCAGGCCTTCACTGCAAGCGACCGGACGAGCATCCCTTGCTCTTGTCACGCTTGGTGGCATTGCAAATTAAGTAGTTTGCGTGAGAGAATATAGCCCGTCTCAGGTAGACCGGAGGTCATTCTAATGAAGAGATACCTGTTTGGGGCTGCTATCTTAATCCTCTTGATCGGGTTTTTTTTGGTGGGCACGCAGATCTTTGCCGTAAAAGAGAATGCACCCATTCCGTTTCAATTGACCGAGGTCAAAAAGGGGGAGATTTTCTCCCGGGTTACGACCACCGGGATGGTAAATCCCGTGTTATCGGTTACCGTGAGCACACAAGTATCGGGCACCATCAAGGAGCTCCCTGTCGATGTAAATTCGCGAGTCAAAAAGGGGCAGATCGTTGCCAGACTCGATCAAGACCTCTTTCGTGCAGAGGTCCTTCAGGCCCAGGCAAATCTCGAGGATGCCCTGGCCAGGCTGGCTAAAGAAGAGGCTGGCGTAAAGATGCAAAAGGACCAGATCGCCGCGGACATCGCTGGAACTCAGACCTATTACAAAAACCTCGAAGCAAAATACAAAAGGTCGGCTGAGCTTTATCGGCGGCGGCTTATTTCCAAAGATGAGTATGATACGGCAAAGGCCGAATGGGAGGTGGCGAGTGCTCGGCATAAAGAAACTTCTGCTCGGGTTGACGAAATAAAAATTAAAGAGGCCAATATTATGGCCGCAAAGGCCCAGGTGAAAAGGGCGCGGGCCGAGCTGAAGATCGCCCAGGTCCAACTGAATCGTAGCGTAATCCGGGCCCCGGTCGCCGGCACTATCATCGCAAAGAATGTGGAGGCCGGCCAAACGGTAGCGGCAAGCCTTCAGTCTCCCCCCTTGGTCACGATTGCCGACTTGACGGCGATGAAGGTTGATGCC
>JAPUHZ010000363.1 GCA_027297485.1 Deltaproteobacteria bacterium | reverse complement strand
CTCAAAGCCGTGCTTTTGCGCCACACCAGAATCTCGAAACACGAAATGCAGGGGCATGTGGGAAACGTGGCTGCAGAGAAGTCTGATTCTGTTAAGGGGCATTACAATCTGTCTCCTTTTTCTTCACTTTGGGCTAGGATGTACCCTATTCAACGGTGGCCACTATGTCAAGATAGGTTCTAGCCTTGACTTCTTACAAGTTTATCAATATACAGCCGATAATCGCTTGAATCGTAGGCATGAGCTTCGGCTTGTCTTATAAGCACGATTCGTTAGATAGGAAAATTTTATCAGGGAAGCAACTCAATTTATTTTAATAATATAGGAGGATAACTTTATGCGATTTTGTAATTTAACAAAGACTTTAATAGGGCTCTACGTATTTCTATTCGGCATTTCCCTATTTGCAAGGCCGGTCCTGGCAGAGGTCTCTTTCAAAGGGAAAACAATCCTTTTAAGGGTCGGTCATAGGGTTGGTGGAGGAACAGACCGGGCAGCCCGTTTGGTTGGCCTATTTTTGCCAAAATATCTTCCTGGAAATCCAAAAATAATTATGCAGAATATGCCGGGTGGTGAGGGGACCAAGGCAGCCAATTATTTCGCCACACAGGTGAAGCCGGATGGTCTTCTCATAGAAATGGGCGGTAACGCAGAACTCGACCACTTCCGTATGAAAACTGCTCCGGTTAGATTTGACCCCTCGAAGTTTGAGTTCCTCGGTGGGCTTAATCGCGGCGGTAGCGTTATCATGGTCCGGAAAGACGCGCGTAAAAGGTTGACCGATCGTAGCGCGAAACCAGTTATTGTGGGAGCTGTTACCGGAAACCGAACTTGGAATGCCATGGTTCTCTGGTCGGCAGAGTACCTCGGATGGAACGTCAAGTGGGTTGTCGGTTATCGAGGAGGCAGAGTGTTGCTAACGGCTATGCGGCAAGGGGAAATCGAATTGACGTCCAATTCAAGTGCCTTTGCTATCCGCGAGATGGTTAACGATGGGGTCGCTGATCTGATAACCCAGACAGGAACCTTCTCAAAAGGAAAATTCCACCGCCGATCCTCCATGACGAATGTCCCCACCTTCGTTGAACTACTAGGAGACAAAAAACCCAAGGGGTTAGCGTGGGAGGCTTATCTAGCATGGGTACGCTCAGTGCAAGTTGACAAGTGGATCGCTCTACCACCGGGAACACCTCGAGAAATAGTTCAAGTACATCAGTTGGCCTTCGAGAGGGTCGTCAAGGACCCAGAGTTTCTTAGGCTTGCGAAGAAGCAGTTGAGTATAGACATCACGGCCACAACCAGGGAGGATGTGATGTCGCTGATCAAGGACCTGGTCGATACTCCTGAGGAGGCTAATGCTTATATTTCCAAGATAAAGAAAAAATACGGCTTGCCGACAAGATAAGGCATTGATGGCCAATTCCTTTCCCCGGCTACAGGGAATAATGCGGAGCTGCTGCCACGCGGAAGTAGAGCTTACCGACCGAGAATAACAACGATGCTTGAGGCAGCTTACCAGGGGCTCATGGGGATTCTTGAACCTTGGGCTTTCTTTCTTTTGGTGGCTGGTGTAATTATCAGTAGTTTCTTCGCGGCTCTCCCGGGGGTCGGATCTCTCTTAGTCCTTACAATTGCTATTCCCTACAGTTTATCCCTTACACCCTTTCAAGCGATCGCGCTTCTCTTGGGGGTCGGAGCAGTTTCCAACACCGCCAATACCTTCCCCTCCGTGCTACTTGCCATACCTGGAAGTGTGGGATCCCAGGCCACGATAGTGGACGGCTACCCAATGGCACAGAAAGGGGAGGCAAACCGGGCCTTTGGAGCGGCCTTCATGGCATCCGCCATAGGAGGCATTTTCGGTGCTCTTGTTCTGTTCCTGTCTCTTCCAATCTTACGTCCTCTAGTTCTTAGCTTTGGCTCGCCGGAATTCTTAGTTCTTGTCGTGTGGGGACTTACTGCCGTTGGTGTCCTTAGTAGTAATGCACCGCTAAAAGGACTGCTTGCAGCAATCCTGGGTCTATTGATTTCCACCATAGGTGTGGATGAGAAGACTGGCGTTGAACGGTTTGCCTTCGGCACTACTTATCTCTGGGATGGGTTTAACATCGTTATTATTGGGCTCGGTATTTTTGCCGTTCCAGAGATCATTGACCTGGCCATTCGAAGGACCAGTATCGCTCAGGTAAAGAATGTCGGCGGCGGTCTCATGGAAGGGGTCAAAGATGCTTTTCACCACTGGTGGCTCGTGCTGAGATGCAGCGCGATTGGTGTATGGATAGGCATCCTGCCAGGACTGGGAAGTATCGTGGCGGATTGGTTTGCGTATGCTCATGCTGTCCAAACCGAGAAAAATAGTCAGAACTTCGGTAAGGGAGATGTCCGAGGGGTGATTGCACCTGAAGCCTCGAACAATGCAAAAGAGGGTGGAGCTCTTATCCCCACAATCGCCTTTGGTATTCCGGGCAGTACCAGCCTGGCTCTCATTCTTGCAGCTTTCCTCTCTGTTGGCATCGAACCTGGAGGACGTATGCTGACCGATCATCTCCATCTGACATTAGCGATGATCTGGGTACTAGTCATAGCCAATCTCATGGCAACGGGCCTTGCACTTGGGTTCTCGAACGTGTTTGCCAGGATTTCTTATCTGCCCTTCAATGTTGTTGTTCCTATGACGTTGGTACTCTGTATATCAGCCTCGTTTGCAGCCAACTACTCTCACGGTGATCTTCTTGTCTTTCTAATTTTTTCCGCCTTAGGGACTTGTATGAAATTCTACGGTTGGCCTCGACCGCCTCTACTGGTAGCTGTGGTTTTAGGGAATGAGATGGAAAATTACCTCTGGCTTTCCATAGCCCGATATGGTTTTGGCTGGTTGCTCCACCCGGGTGTAATTTTGCTCCTTATATTGATACTGCTTACGCTTTGCTACCCCATTCTAAGAAAGAGGCAAGAGAAGAGGCAGCAAAGCTCTTCGGAGACTGAGGAAGCCTGGGGCGGCAAAGGAAATATAGTTTTTGCTTTAGCTTTGACTGCGGTTCTCAGTGTAGCAGCCTATCATGCGATCGAATGGCCTCTGCGAGGTTCGATTATTTTATATATCCTTGCAGGTGTGGGATTGCCTTTAGCGCTCGTGCAGATTGCACTGGACCTACGTGGTCTGCGCAGGGGGGCGTGGACGGTTCAGCGTAATTCCGATAATGGACTTTCAGGCGATGAAATAAGGAAACGAAGAACAAACATCTTCCTCTGGATTATAGCTATTCTAGGAGGAGTTTTTCTGTTCGGGTTTCATGTTACCCTACCTTTTTTCGTTATTCTCTATGCAATGATCTACGGTGCGAGATGGAGCAAGGCACTATTATTTGCCTCAATTGCATTAGGGTTTATTGTCCTTGTATTTGATCAACTCCTGCACGTAGTTTGGCCGACCCCTCTGCTTATCAGCTTTTTGTCCTAGCATCAGGGGTGCAAATTTGAGATGGGACAAAGGCTGATTTTGCCGTGCTATCAGCGCATACTTAGAACAAATCCCGTTTAGTGAAACGAGTTCTGTGCGGCCTCCAGGGCCTTGAGACGCAGGACGCCTTCAAGTTTGAAATCGGTAGGCACAAGTCCATACCGAGGTACAACCGTGAGAGCTGGCACCTCCTGTTAACACAATCCCCGTACCGTACCAATCAACGATCGACGGGGTTCCACAAAGTAACTTGAACTATAAAAAGAAAAAGACTATGGTTCGCAATTGCAACCCGGGAGGGGCAGACACAAAAGACCATTGGAGGCAGTCTATGA
>JAPUHZ010000362.1 GCA_027297485.1 Deltaproteobacteria bacterium | reverse complement strand
CACAGTAGAAACCTCATCCGTGAACGTGATCGATGCGGCACCGACTGAGGTTACCGAAACCAACGGAATTGGTGGGGGAGGAGGGGATGGCGGAACTGTGGTCCGGGAGAAATTGACATCACCCGTCATCACGATCCTGGGTCCAAACCCGGTTACGGTAAAGGTCGGTACGACCTATACTGACAAGGGGGCTACAGCCAGTGACAGCCTTGGGGGCGATCTGACAGCGCAAATCGTCGTCACGTCCGATGTCAACACCAGGGTGGTGGGGAGCTATGCAGTCGTATTCAAAGTGACGGATTCGAGCGGTAATGCCGCCACTGCGAGACGTACGGTGACCGTAGTGGGTACAGCGCTACCTGGGACGACCATTACCTCTGCCGTCGATGGCAGAGGAACGTCTTTGACGAATCGCGGATCCACTGCGTCAAAATCCATCACCTTTACCTTTGCAGGGACGGATAAGATTGGAGTGACGGGCTTTGAGTGTAGTTTGGATAGCTCGGCTTTTTCCCCTTGTACCAGTCCAAAAAAATTCACCAAACTCGCGCTTGGGAGCCGTGCCTTCCAAGTTCGGGCTATTAATAAATTAGGAAACCGGGATCCCGGTCCCGCCCGGTGGACATGGACCATTCTTACTCCCGGAGAGCTTTCTCCTCTGATGGAGGATTTTGTTCTCTTGGGTACATTTATTGCCGGAAGCGAGCGTCATGCGATTGTGGAGGGGAGAGGGGGAGAGCTGCGGCGCCTTGAATTAGGCGATACACTGGACGGATTTGAGCTCGCAGAAATTCATCGGCAAAGAGCAGTATTTAAAAGTGACACCGACATACTCGAGTTGGTCCTTGACTTCACGCGAAGGTAGTTGTGGACGATTCAAAATAGTAGTTCGTACAAAACACAGGGCCGAACGTCATTGCCACGCTGGCAATGATTGGCCTCAGTATCAACCCGATTGAGGGGTAGAGGACTCCTGCCCGTCCCATTGCATTTCAAAGACCCGATGAAGTCCGTTGAACCCCTTTAGGGTGCAGAAGCCCACAGACCGAAGGGTCATCTCGGGTAGCCGTAACTCTTGTTCCGCCTCCTCGCTGAGTAAAATGCGATCACGATCCCGGACCTCACCCCGGCCTTCCTTCTGGACAAAACTCTCATGGGAGAGCGCCTCGAGACGGAAGGCTTTGTTAATGGTCGACCCATGGCGAGCCCCTCGATCATCAAGGAGGATCTCCCCGTAGCTGATCCCCGCTCGCAGCTCCAGGGGCGGGCCGGGTGACATGTTCGGCGGCCGATCCTTCAAGCCCTTGAGGAGCTCAACGGCAGTCCGGGCGGCTCCCAAGGCCGAAGGGAAGGTCATGAAGTAGCCGTCACCGGTATTTTCTGCAAAGATGAGTCCATGGGCTTCAGCCACCTTCATGATCCGATCCTTCAGGGTGTTTCTAGCACGCATGGCAAGGCCTTCACCGTAGTGGGTGGCCAGATAGGTAGAATTGACGAGGTCCACGACGAGGACTGCCTCACTTACAAAGTTCATAGGTCCACGCCTCCGGCCCCGCCGCTTTAGTACGAGCCAAAAAGCGGCAAAACCGGCTCCTACGACAACCACCGTCGCGAGGATTAAGAACGTATGCTCCTGATAAAAAGGTTCGTGATGGGGAGGAAAATCGCGAGATTCTCGCATTCTGTCACCCATCATAGGCATTTCCATGTGTTCCCGGGCGAAGCCGGTGGTGGAAGCGAGACTCCCGAAAAGAATCAGACTCAGAAACAATAGCTTCAAAATGTTAATCTTCTCTAAGTTCTCCCGCAGTTTTGCGCTGTCAGTTGAACTGGAATCATTGTATATGTCGTTCCACCGCTAGACAGCATTCATTTAGATAGCTTCCGACGCCGCGCGCATGAGGCGATCACCATCATAATCATACTAAGCTCCCAAATCCCTATGTTCGTTGCTGGATCCATTTGTCTCTCAACCGATTCCGTTAGCCTTCTGTAGCTCCCGTATGTAAATGATAATCAGATCAATTTCCTTTCGCTCAACTTGCGGAAGTGGAGCCATATTCCCAAATAGCCAGTGATGCTGGCGAGCCCCTAAAGTCACGGCGCGAACGAATGAGACATTGCTGTGATGCGAGGGAGTATAAATTCGATGCACGAGTGGGGGGCCCTTGTCAGTCCCAGAGGCATTCTGGCCATGGCATTCGATACAGAGGTTTCCAAAGGCGACCTCTCCTCGCTTCGCATCCGGAGGAAGTTGCGGGACAATAATAGCGCCTTTCTCTTGGGTCCGATTCCGGATCAGGTAATACCCGCCTACGATAAGCCCTAACACCAGAAGCACGCTTACGAAAATAAGTGTGAATTGCCTAGACGGCTTTATGGTCACACGCCTCCATCCTCACAAATGGTTCACTCGAATGGTTGAGCACATATAGAAAACCCCTACTGTAAGAAACGTGACAATGCATCCCAACGTCGCTCTCTCGATCTCGCCACGGCACGCCAGATTTGTCTCTAAAGTGTGTCAGACGCGTGATATACGCAAGACCATTTTGCATCCTAACATCATCAGCTAGACCATGAGGGGGTCTTTTCAAAGCTTTTCAGGCTGTTAGAATCTCATCTTTGCGAAAACAGCTCTCATTCGTAAGAAATTTTCCAATCATGTTTTCAGCGGCACGAGGCATAGTCGTACCCCAATGTGTATTCAGATTGGCGTCGATGATGTCACTGAAAAAAGCGCAGGACACTTCCCTTATTTCTTGCCTTAGCAATGTTCCGTAGCAGGTAGTCCTTGGCTGCATCGATGAATATCCGCTTAGTGATGCGAATAACGGACGTGAAGCCAACGACCTTCTTTCTTGATACTCACCACTGCTAGTTCCCAATCAGACATTCCCTTTATCGGCTTGCCTTGATAAACAGTACTTCCCTTAGGGTTACCGGATACCTTGAGGTTGCGGGAATGCTGAGACCCATCGTGGCCTTTCATCATCAACCTGACTTGGAGGTCCCCACGCTTCAGAGGCTTCATGGTTTTGTCGTAGAGATACAGTTTCGGGTTTCCGTCCTTGTCAAGGAGGAACTCCGCATGGATCCCCTCTGCCTCCCGCACAATCCCGCCATGGGGAGTTTTATGCCCGTGAC
>JAPUHZ010000361.1 GCA_027297485.1 Deltaproteobacteria bacterium | reverse complement strand
CCCTTATCATGCTCCAATTCGCTTTCTAGCAACTGTTCGCTGTATTCCCCTGAGTCTTGGGCCCGGAGCTTCGCTGATTGTGTACAGCGAACAGTTGCTAGAAAGCGAATTGGAGCATGATAAGGGTACTCCATGTCGTTGGAAGCCTCTCTCCCGAGTGGGGCGGACTCAGCAGGGCTGTTGCGGGTCTGTCCGGCGCGCTGGCACGCCTTGGCTTAGAAGTTGAAATCATCACGACAGCCCAAGGGCAGGAAGAACAGCTTCAAGCTGAGGGAACTAAGGTCCAAGTATTTCGGTGTGGGCCACTTGCTTGGAGACGATACGCAGGCAATTTGGCACCGGCAATCAAGGAGGTGGTCCGGCGAGCTGACCTGGTCCATATCCACGGGCTTTGGCTTTACCCTCATCTGATTGCCTCCCGAGCCGCACTGCGGGCCTGCAAGCCATATATACTTTCACCTCACGGGATGCTTAGTCCTTGGGCTCTCGCTCATAAAAAGGCACGAAAGCGTATCTACGGAAGCCTAATCGAGTGCCGGACTCTAAGGAAGGCTGCGGCACTCCACGCTTTGAGCGGCATAGAAGCCATCGATTTGATGCACCTCGGCTTTAGCACTCGTGTTTTTATCGTTCCCAATGGCATCGATGTTCGCAAGTTTGCCTCCCTTCCCGATGGGTCCGCACTATCCATACCCAACCCAATTCCTCGTGAAAAGACAATCCTCCTCTTCCTAGGCCGGCTTCATCCTATAAAAGGCCTCGACGTGTTAGTGAGGGCCTTCTGTAAGGTCGTAAGAAAACGGGAGAATGTGATGCTCGTGATAGCAGGACCGGATGAAACAGACTACCGGAGGCGGCTCCTGTCGTACCTCGACACGGAAAGTGCCAAGGCTCACTGCCTGTTTACGGGAATGCTTCGAGGAGGAGAGAGACTGGCGGCATTGGCCGCCGCGGATGTGTTCATCCTTCCTTCGTACTCGGAAGGGTTTGGAGTGGCAGCGATCGAAGCGATGGCGGCTAAGCTGCCTACCATTCTGAGTAAAGCCTGTGGTATTTCTGGTGTTGAGGAGGCAGGGGCAGGATTCGTGGTGGCTCCTGAGACAGACGCTCTCTGTGGGGCGATCCTGAGGCTAATCGACGATCCACTCCTGAGGGAGCGGATGGGTGAGAACGGGCGACAGTTGGTCCTAGCGAAATATACGTGGGACAAAGTCGCCAAACGGATGATCGAGGCTTATCAAACGATTCTAGCGAGCCGAAAAGCTTAGGTTGACGGGTT
The DNA here is from genome assembly GCA_027297485.1 of Deltaproteobacteria bacterium. The sequence goes on along the minus strand of JAPUHZ010000361.1, from coordinate 1,733 downwards.
TTCTAGCTTCATCCCTCGGACTGTCCTTCCCCTGTACCACGATATGCTGAAGTTCAGCATTGTAATCTGGAGCGCGCCATGAGTTGCCTGGGGGGCTTTAGGTATCTTGGCTTATCTGGCGAACCAACCGGGTATGAAATGTGGCGACTGAGATGCCGATAATCATTCTAGGATTTAACGCCTACCACGGAGACGTGTCTGCCGTGCTACTCCGAGACGGGGAGTTGGTGGCAGCGGTAGAGGAGGAGCGGTTTCGCCGGATCAAGCATTGGGCAGGCTTCCCTCGGGAGGCAATCCGGACGTGTCTGGAGATTGCAGGTGTGGCACCTGAGGAGGTGGATCACTTTGCGATCTCCCGCAACCCTCGCGCGAACCTGCTGCGCAAGATGCTTTTCATCCTCCGGAAGCGGCCCAATGTAAGACTCGTTTGGGGCCGGCTAAGAAACGCTCGTCATGTTAATCACGCCACTGGGGAGATCTCCGATGTTCTGGGTCTTCCCGCCCAGCGTGTCCGTGAACGAACACATTGGGTGGAACACCATCCAGCCCACCTTGCGAGTTCCTTTTTTGTGTCACCCTTTGAGGAGGCGGCGGTCTGCTCAATCGACGGTTTTGGAGACTTTGTCAGTACTTCTTCCGCGATCGGCCTGGGGGGTACTCTCAAGACCCTCGACCGAATCTACTTTCCTCACTCTCTAGGGTTATTCTACCTGGCCATTACGCAGTATCTGGGCTTTCCGAAGTATGGTGATGAGTATAAAGTTATGGGTCTCGCCCCGTACGGTGAGCCTAGGTACACGAAACACCTACGTCAGCTGATTCACCTGAAGCCTGGTGGTCGATTCGAACTCGATCTCTCCTTTTTTGGGCACTGGTCCGAGGGCGTCAGTATGAGGTGGGATGATGGGGAGCCAACAATAGGGCCGGTGTACACGCCGAAGCTGGAGAAACTATTGGGACCTGCCAGGAGACCCGTCGGGCCTCTAGAAGCCCGACACGAGGCGATTGCGGCTTCGATTCGAGTGGTTTTCGAGGAGGCAGTTTTTCACGTGCTCAAGGATCTTTATCGGAAAACTCACCTTTCGCGTCTCTGCCTGGCGGGCGGATGTGCCATGAATAGTGTGTTAAACGGCAAGATCCGCGAGCAGACGCCCTTCCAGGAGGTCTATATCCAGCCTGCGGCTGCAGACAATGGAACCGCTCTCGGGGCGGCCTTATATGTGTGTCATCAGGTGCTAGGCCAGCCGCGCAGGTTTGTTATGGAGCATGCCTACTGGGGACCGAAGTTTGACGAACCTGCGTTTCGTGCCGAGGTGGATGTAAGGAGAGCAGCCTTAAGAGAGCAGGGTTGCACCGTGCGAAGGATCGATGATCAAGACCAATTGTGCCATTGGACGGCCGAACAGATCGCCGAAGGGAAGATCGTCGGCTGGTTTCAGGGCCGAATGGAATGGGGAGCACGCGCCCTCGGGAATCGAAGCATTTTGGCCGATCCACGGCGACCGGACATGCGCGACATCATTAACAGCAAAATCAAATTCCGTGAGAAATTTCGGCCGTTCGCTCCCTCGATTCTTGAAGAGGCTCTGGATGACTACTTTGTCGGAGCGGTCCCGGATCCATTCATGCTGCAGGTCTATCCGGTCCGCCCTGAAAAGCGGCCGTTGATTCCGGCGGTGACACACGTGGACGGCTCTGGGCGGGTCCACACCGTGAACCGCCAGGCCAATCCT
>JAPUHZ010000360.1 GCA_027297485.1 Deltaproteobacteria bacterium | reverse complement strand
ACGGTATACAATAAAATACAGGTATTAGTGGCTGGTAAAAAAACCTTTTTTTTCTTGACAAGGGTATTTTGTTTACGATATAAGATATATTTGATGTAAAAGCGGTTAAACTATAAATAACTTCATTGGAGGAGGGTTAATTGATATGAGCAATAAGATTAGTAGGTGGCTCGGGCCAGCTTTGGTGGTCGCTTTGGCCGTCTTTTTCATGGCTATCTCTTCGGCCGAGGCCCAGATCAAGTTTTCCCAGCGGGGGTTTGTCATGTTTGATTACAAGGTCGGCATCAACACCTCACAAGTTGACAGGAACTTTAGGAAAAAGGAGTCGTCCGATTTTAGCACCACGAGGTTCCGTATCTGGAATAACTGGAGGTTGGGAGAGTTTGCGAACGCCGAGTGGATGTGGGAAGTTGACACAATTTTAGGCGTTCAGGGTCCTAAGGCCGGCTCACCTGCGTCGGGGGGGGGCTTACGGGGCGACCGAATTAATATCGAGACAGGGATCGCGCGCTTGGACGTCACCATTCCGACGACCGATTGGCATGTTAGGATTGGCCAGCAGTCTTTTTTCAGCGTCCTTCCCATGCTTCAAGAGCGGATTCCTGGAATCAAGATATACAAGGCCGGGGGTTGGATAAAGCCCACTATTTTCTATCTTCCCGAAGAGAAGACGTTTTCATTTCCAGTCACGACCACGCAGAGAAACGACGACCAGATTGTTGGTGCCTGGATAGACATGCTCCCTATGAAGGGGTTGAAGTTCCGGCCCTATTTTATGTGGAATAACAGGCAAAACGAAGGAGCCGTGCCGGGTGCAAATGGTCCTCTTACTAAGAATGACTTTCAGCGTGCGGATTTTGGCTTTGAATCGGAATATAAGGCTAAAGGGTGGTATGTCAACTACTTGGTGGTTGGTCAGGTGGGGGAGCAGGACTTCGACAATCGACCGTCAGCAGGAGCGATCCCAACTGATGACCGGGATATAGGTGCCTGGGCAAGCGAATTTGGCGTCGGCTACAACTGGGGGGTAAACACCTTTAGCTTCAATTTCTTGTATCGTACTGGGCAAAGTCCTCGATCCAGTTCAACAGATGGCGGTGGCGGTGGCAGCGGGCATATCACTGGGTGGTCGCCTATAGTCGGCTTCTTTGCCAACAAAAACCGGCAAAGCCAGTTGCTCACCTCTATCAATCAGCATCCCGGATTTGACTTGGAGATCGCCGACCCTTCTGGGCCGAATAATGACAGAGACGCGGGATGGCAAGTATTCGGAATCTGGTGGAAGCGGCCCATTAACAAACAGTGGAATTTCGAGCTTGGGTTTAGCCACATCCAGTCCGACAAGGAGATAGATACTGACGGGGACTTTAGTGGTGACTCCAGAGTTGTGGGAGAAGCCTTTGACCTCCTCGTAAATTATAAGGTAACAAAAGGCCTGACCTTCCACACCGGTACCGCTTTTTTGATTCCTGGCGATGCTCTGGATGCGCCAGTAGTGGGGTCGGTAGGCAGGTCGGGGGATGCCGTATGCTGCCCTTGGGCCTTATTTACCTCTGCGATCTTAAGGTTCTAGCCTATTATCGATTTGCCCTGCCCGAAACAAAAGGGGAAGGTTGATGCCTTCCCCTTTTTCCTTCCTTCTTACTGTGATCCATCGTTCTCGTAATCCTGGATCTCATCCGGCAACGGCCCCCCGAAATCCGGCTCGGTCGCCATCGCAGATGTAGCGCCAAGGCCGATGCTTCCTGCCAGAAGCAGGATCGCCAACAGTGTATTGATAGTCTTCATTTCATTCACCTCCTTTCTTGTTATCATTGCCTTCTGGGATATTAAACAATCTGTGCCTGACCAAAAGTTCCCAAGACAAAAAAAATTCCTTGAGGTCTCACACGACCTATATCATCGGTTTAGGGTTTTTGTGCTTTGGCCAACAGTAACGGGAGCCATATTTGCTTATGCCCGGTGCCTTGAAAGCTCACGATACTTCCGAGGACAGTCTGATTCCATAAATCAGGGTGAAGCCAAATCTACGCCTGGCACCCAATCCCTTAACTGCCATCATCTCTACCCAAACGCCTACTCGATTATACAAGCCCGAATCGGGGACGCAGCGGAGTTGGGTAGAAGACAAGGAAAAGATTGGGTTAAGGCAGGATATTCAGGCGTAAGACCTAAAGCGTTCCCTTCGTTACTCCCTCCGCATCTTTTTTTGCCTCCGACCACACGCCCTTCAATCCGCATTTACCAAGTCGACGTCGTTTATCGCATTTGATCAATCCTCTTATTTTTACGAAGTTCTAAAATGTCATCTGTATTAAGCAGGATCGAAATAGGAGGGTCAACATATGCGACCTGAAATATAGTTAAGACGGCAATTGCCTTTTTCCAAGGACCGGAGGAAAGAATTGAAGGAGGAGTTCGAGCGAGTGGTGCTTCCCCAGATCTCTCATCTTTATACGGTGGCTTTTTATCTTACATGGAATAAGGCTGAGGCAGAGGACCTGGTCCAGGCGACTTGCCTTCGCCCCTTTCGCTTTTTCGATCAATTTCAGCCTGGCACTAACTGCAGGCCTGGCTTCTATCCTTCCTGCGACGCCTCTTTTTTAACCGGTGTCGGCAAAAGAGGCGGGAGCCGGAGACGGTGGATTGGGAAAAGATCAATCAGGTTTATGAGCCCATAGAGGAAGGAAGGGAGAAGGCGGAAAGGATGAACCCCGAGAGTCTTTTTTTTTCCGGACTCATGAATCACGAGGTGGAAGAGGCCCTCAGGGGACTACCCGAAAAGTACCGTACAGTCGTTATCCTTGTAGATATCGAGGAGTTGAGTTATAAGAAGACGGCAAAGGTCATGGGGTGTCCGCTTGGAACAATTCGCTCGAGGGTCTCCCGAGGACATCGGATACTGCAGGTAGCATTAAGAGATTATGCCGTAGAAAGGTGTCAGTTTTCCAGATCCTAGGGAGTTTTCGAGAGATTGTACAGTGCCGGTTTTTTTCTTATAGTGGGACCATAGTCAATGACAGGTTGGCGGTTGGTCGCCTACGAATATGCGAGAGTCACGACGAAAGGGTAGCCAGGCCTTAATTGGAGGGCGCGGCGCAAAAGCCAACCGAAGAGTTGTTGAAAAAAGGGCGGTAGATGAGATACACTCAATGCTTGTATAAAAAGTGTCCGATCCCATGAAACGTCTCTGCATAATTGTGCTGTCTGTCTTCCTCGTTTACGCAGGAGTGGCCTGGGCGGTGGAAATCTGTCTTCGCGACGGTCGGCATGTCAGCCACAGCGATACCATCGAGAGGGAGCATTACCTTTTTGATCAAGCATCGGAGGATTCGGACCCTTCCTACTATTGCTTTCCCCGCACCTTTCGAGTGGAACAAACTCTGCCACGTCGTGCGGAGATTCGTCCGCCTCTCTTTACTAACGGGGTTTTTTCCCCAGCGAGTTTGGCCTTTCGATCATCGATTCAAGGCTCAGGCGACGTTGGGTTGGGACTCATACTTAATTTTAGAAATTCACATTTTTTTCCTTACCTTAGGAACCTCCCTCGGTACCTCTTGCATTCTGTTTTTCAAATCTAAAACACTTTTTTAATACTCGCCCTGCTATTCCCTTGGACAACTCTGGGTTGGCGGGTAGTTTCTAGGTCACGGTTGATGTGATTACGTGGCGTGGGCTTGAACTTTAACGCTAAAGGAGTTGTAGCAACCGATGAGAAGTCTTTTATGGCCGGTTCTATTTCTTTTCGTTTGGTCTCCGGTGTTTGGTGCTGAACCAACCAAGCTAGATTTGGAGAGAGCTATTCGCCTTGCCTTGGAGCGTAACCTTGAGCTTCAGGCTAAGAAAGAAGAACTGGGAATTGCCGAGGGCGAGGTTATTCGGGCCAACCTCTTTCTCCAGCATAATCCGGAGCTGGAGGGCGATATCTTGAATCGCAGACTGAAAAAGCCTGAGGAGGGGGTCAAGAAAAATCTGCCAGGGGGAGGAATTTCCCTCTCCCAGGAATTTGAGATCGGCGGGCAACCGAGATACCGGCGTCAGGCGGCCCAGAGAAATCTGGAGAGGGCAAAATTTGAGATAAAGGATATTGAGAGGATTCTACGTTTTCGTGTGACAGATATCTTTTTAAGGATCTTAAATACCCAGGCCAAGATCAAGCAGGCTGAGCAGATTGTCGATCTGAGAAGTCGCCTTTATGAGGCTTCCAGGACGCGCTTGGCCTCGGGGGATATCCCGGAGGTCCAACTCATTATCGCCGAGTTCGAGCTTAATGGGGCCAAGAGTGATTTGATTGAATTCCAGAGGGAATACGAAGACCTGCTTTCGCGCCTAAGGATTGAGCTTGCCCTGAAGGAAGGTGAGAGAGTCGGTATAGTCGGCGATTTGAGGCCACCCCGTCTTTCCCTCTCTGTGGACGAACTTCTTAGAACTGCTGTGGAGAAAAGGCCGGACCTAGCTGCGTTGGAACGTGAGAGAGAAGTTAGGGAGGCCGAGGTGCTGCTTACCAGGGCTGAGAGGATACCCAATATTGTCATTGGTGCGTTTTATGAGAAGGATGAGAAGGACAACATTGTGGGGATGGGGGTCTCTATTCCCATTCCCGTATTTGACCGCCGCCAGGCCGAGCTGCGTCAGGCACTCTCTCGCAGGAGCATTGCGAATATTAACTACCGCAATCTGCGCCAGGCGATCGAGAAAGGCGTACGGTCGGCTTATGAGAGATTTAAGCTCAGCGAAAGGAGTTTCTCCCTCTATCCGGAGGGGATGGTAAAGAGGTTTGATGAAAACCTGGAGCTCAACCAGAAGGCCTATCAGGAAGGACAGATCAGCTTGCCTGAAGTGATCCTGTTTCAGAATCAGGTAATCGATGCGCGGCTCCAGTTCCTTGATATTATGATGAACTACAACCTCTCGTTAGCGGAGCTGAAATTTCAGGCCGCAATCGAGTGAGGAGGAAATATGGCCAGCAGATTCGGGGAGAATGTCGATAAAAGAGCCGTAAAGAAAACTCTCCTGCCTTTTGCTTTGGTATTTCTACTGTCGCTTCTCTTTCAGTTGGCGAGGGTAACAGCGGATGAAGATCACGAAGAGAAGCCTTCCAAAGGGCCCCATTCTGCTGCTCTAGAGTCCGCCCCTCATGGGCAAACAGAGGGTACGGTGGATGAACACGGCAAGGAAAAGGACGTGCATGCCGTTGGGGAAAGGGAGGAAGATCACGATCGGCCTGGCGCTGTGCAGGGCTTGAAGTTGAGCCCAGAGGAAAGGGCTAATATCGGTCTAAAGACTGTTGTGACCCGTCGGCGGCTGTTAGAGAGCGTCGTCCATGTCGCGGGCGTAGTTAAGCCGGATCCGGACAGAGAGGCTCAAGTTAGCAGCCGGGTGGCAGGAATAAGTGTCGCAGTTTTGGTGCGGGTCGGCGATAAGGTCCGAAAAGGTCAGAAACTGGTAGAGATTGAAAGTGTGGAGATGCAGAGACTCCAGGTCGATTTAATCCAGGCTGAGAACAGGATGCTTTTAGCCATGGCGGAGCTTGATCGTGTCAAGAGGCTCGTCGGGAGCAAGATTGCGGCAGAAAAAGAACTCATCGCCGCTGAGAGCCGGCATCAGGCCGTTCTCAACGAGATTGAGGGACTGAGCCAGCAACTCGTTCTGCTCGGTCTTCCCAAGGAGGCGGTGCAGAGGGTTCGGGCAGAGAAGAGCATCTCTACGTTTGCTATTCGCTCTCCAATCAGCGGCGTTGTAGCCGAGCGTCATCTTGTTTTGGGCGAGACGGTCGAGCCCAATAAGGTCATCTTTCAGATCCTTGATCCCTCGGTTGTTTTCGTTGTGGGAGACGCCTTTGAGGAGGTACTGACACAACTCAGGCTAGGCCAAATGGTTCGCATTCGTATTGCCTCCTACCCCGGAGTGGTTTTTACAGGGAGAATATCGCGCTTTAGTCCCATGATCGATCCCCGGAAGCGCACCATTCGTCTCTGGGTGGAAGTCAAGAATCAAGACGGTAGGCTGATACCCAATCTCTTTGCTGACATGGATATAGTGGTTGGAGGGGGGGAGGATGTGCTGGCGTTCCCGGTAGAGGCCCTCATAGAGACAGCGGGAAAGAAATTTGTTTTTGTGGAGAACAATGGTTTGTTCTACCGTACCGACGTTGTTCTGGGAGCGAGGGATGGCCTCTATTTAGAGGCGAAGAAGGGTCTCCAGATCGGTGACCGTGTCGTTACTGATGGAAAGCAACAGATTTACACCGAGTCGCTGATGGCCCGACAAGGTGGGGCCGCCTTGGGCGGACACGGCCATTAACTAAGGGGGCGGTAGATGTTTGACTGGATAACCATATGGTCGTTGCGAAACCGGCTGCTCACGGTAATGGCCTTTGTCATTGCCCTGATTGTGGGGGTTTTTGCGGTCTGGCAGGTCTCGATGGATGTGCTCCCGGAGTTTGCCCCACCCCAGGTCATCATTCAGACAGAGGCCCCGGGGCTTTCTCCAGAAGATGTGGAGACCCTTATTACCTTCCGGATGGAAGCGACGGTCAATGGTACTCCAGGAGTGGATGTAGTTCGCTCGAAGTCCTCAGCGGGGCTCTCCACGGTCATCGTCGTTTTTGAATGGGGGACAGACATCTACACGGCGAGGCAATTGGTTAACGAGCGCCTTCAGGAAATTCGGGAAGAGTTCCCGCCTGGGACCGAGACACCTGTCATGCTCCCCATTACCTCGGCGGTGAGCTGGCTGATTAAGTTTACCCTTCAGAGCGACAAGGTTCCCCTGTTGGATCTCAGGACCCTCTGCGACTGGGAGATCCGCAACCGCATCCTGGCTATTTCGGGAGTGGCCTCAGTGGTTTGCATGGGGCCGGGACCCAAGCAGTATCAGGTTCTCCTCTCTTCGCCGAAGCTCCTCCAGTACAACGTTACCGTGAAGGATGTGGTCGAGGCGCTTGAAGAAACGAACCGAAATGTGCCCGGAGGTTTTCATGTGGTCTCCGGTCAGGAGTACGTGGTTACAGGCGTGGGGCGAATTAGCAGCCTGGAGGACCTTAAAAAGACAGTGGTGGCTGCACGTGACGGGATCCCTATCCCTTTGGAACGGGTTGCAGAGGT
>JAPUHZ010000036.1 GCA_027297485.1 Deltaproteobacteria bacterium | reverse complement strand
GCAAACCTGGAATGAGCCGGGACGATCTGCTAGGGACCAACGCAAAGATCATGCGTCAGGTGGCAGAGGGGATTAAAACTTATGCCCCCAACGCCTTCCTTATAGTGATCACCAACCCGATTGATGCCATGGTGACCTTGGCCAAACGAGTCACCGGTTTTCCAAAGAATCGCGTGGTCGGGCAGTCCGGCATCCTCGATTCGTCTCGCTACCGGACTTTCATTGCCCAGGAACTCAAAGTTTCCGTTGCCAGCGTATCGGCGCTCGTCTTGGGAGGTCATGGAGACGACATGGTTCCGGTTCGAAGCGGTTGTCACCTTTCCGGTGTCCCGATCGAGAAATTCATCTCCAGCCAACGGCTGAATGAGATTGAGGCCAGGGTCCGAAACGCCGGTGGAGAGATCGTGTCTCTGCTCAAGACCGGGTCAGCTTTTTACTCGCCTGCATCGGCTGCTATCAGGATGACGGAGGCCTACCTCTTGGATAAAAAAGAGATCCTTCCCTGTGCTGCTTATCTCGAAGGGGAGTATAGGGTCCAAGGATATTACTTCGGGGTTCCTGTGATGATCGGAGCAGGGGGTGTCGAAAGGGTTATCGAAATTGAGCTCAGCCCCCGGGAGAAGAAGGCATTTGAGGAGTCTCTGGGCCATGTCAAGGAGCTGGTGCAGGCTATGGATAGGGTTCTGGCAGCATCTTAGGGGACTGTTATCGTCCGAGATCTTGAGACCCTGAGGCTTATATATTAGTCTTAGGGTCTTATTTTATTCAGTCCGTTGGAAAAGGTCCATCTACCAGAATGCAACAAAGTTAGAAAGGACAAGTGGAAAGATTCCTATCCTGGCTTTCTGTATCTATCTTAAATCTCTATCTCTGAGATGAACATCCACGAATACCAAGCAAAAGAGATCCTGAACCGTTTCGGAATTCCGGTCCCCCGAGGGCGAGTTGTGTCGACGCCTCAAGAAGCCGGGACTATAGCCCGAGAGATCGGAGGTTCTTGTATGATCAAGGCCCAGATCCACGCTGGGGGGAGAGGAAAGGCGGGCGGAATCAAGCTGGCAGGAAGCCCGGAGGAGGCAGAAAAGAAGGCCGGGGAAATTCTTGGGAAAAAACTGGTAACACACCAGACCGGCCCCGAGGGTCGTGAGGTCAGGCGACTCCTGGTGGAAGAGGGGCTTCATATTGCCCGGGAGTTGTATCTAGGTATGGTCTTAAATCGCTCTGCATCGCGGATTTCCCTTATTGGTTCTGCGGAAGGGGGCATCGAGATCGAAGAGGTGGCTCGGAGAAGCCCAGAAAAGATTCTGAAAGAAGTTATCGACCCAGCCGTCGGTCTCTACCCGTTTCAATGCCGAAGGATTGCTTATGCTCTCGGTCTCCCGAATGAACAAGTGGGTGTACTGGTTTCCATGCTGCAAGGTTTATTTTGTGCCTTCATGGAGTTGGACTGTTCTTTGGCTGAGATCAATCCTCTCGTGTTAACGCGGGAGGGGAAACTAGTTGCGCTGGATGCCAAGATGGACTTTGATAACAACGCCCTGTTTCGCCAGCCAGAGGTTGCTGCATTGAGGGACCTGGATGAAGAGGATCTAAAAGAGGTCGAGGCGTCTAAATTAGGTCTCTCGTACGTAGCGTTGGATGGGAATATTGGTTGCATGGTCAACGGGGCGGGTCTGGCTATGGCCACTATGGATATCATCAAGCTTTATGGAGGAGAGCCAGCCAATTTTCTCGATGTTGGAGGGGGCGCAACTAGAGGCGGGGTCACTGAGGCCTTTAAAATCCTTCTTTCCGACCAACAAGTGGAAGGGGTATTAGTGAACATCTTTGGCGGTATCATGAGGTGTGAGGTAATTGCCCAAGGGGTGGTGGAGGCTGCTCGGGAGATGAGCGTTGGGGTTCCCTTGGTGGTAAGACTCCAGGGCACCAATGTGGAGTTGGGGAAAAAGATCTTATCAAATTCCGGCCTTTCCATTATTCAGGCCGAGACCATGGACGAAGCTGCAGAGAAGATCGTTAGGGCAGTTCAAGGCAAAGTGCAGAATGCAAATTGAAAAATGCAAAATGAGAGAGGAGTTTTTTACTTTTGCGTTTTGCAATTTGCATTTTGTATTGCGCCGCAGGCGTTAGATGGGGATCCTGGTTAATAAAAAGACCCGGGTCCTCACTCAGGGAATCACCGGTGCAACCGGACAATTCCATACCCGAGCCTGTAAGGAATATGGGACGCAGATGGTAGCGGGGGTAACCCCGGGTAAGGGCGGGACGCTTCTTGATAGCATCCCGGTCTTTAATACCGTCTCGGAGGGTGTAGCTGCCACAGCCGCTAATACCAGTGTTATCTATGTCCCCCCTCCATTTGCCGCGGATGCTATTATGGAAGCTGTTGACGCTGGGATTGGGCTAGTTGTCTGTATCACGGAGGGGGTTCCGGTTAAGGACATGGTTCGAGTTAAGAGGTACCTGGATGGGGAAAGCTCCCAACTCCTCGGTCCCAATTGCCCTGGTGTCATCACCCCTGGAGAGTGTAAAATCGGGATTATGCCGGGGCATATCTATAGACCTGGCGGTATTGGGGTGGTGTCTCGCAGCGGAACATTGACTTATGAAGCCGTGGATCAATTGACCCGTTTGGGATTGGGACAATCCACTTGCGTCGGTATCGGTGGAGACCCGGTTCACGGAATAGACTTTGTGGATGTGCTGAGGCTCTTCAACGAGGACCCGGAAACCCATGCTGTGGTTATGATTGGCGAAATTGGTGGGAGCGCTGAAGAGGAGGCGGCATCGTGGATCCAGGCTCACATGAATAAGCCAGTGGTAGGACTGATCGTGGGACATACGGCCCCCTCGGGCAAGAGAATGGGTCATGCCGGGGCGATTATTTCCGGGGGCAAAGGAACCGCTCAGGAAAAGATCGATGCCCTGAGAAAGGCCGGAGTCAGGATGGCCCCGTCGCCGGCCCTCATAGGTCAAACCATGAAAAAATCCCTAGAGGAGAGGAATTAGTTTTTGGTTTTTAGTTGTTAGACTAAAAGCCAACAACCAACTACTAATGACTGTCGCCAATGATTGAAAGAACTCTCTCCATCATCAAACCGGAGGCGGTGGCCAGAGGTCTTATCGGTGGGATCGTAGGACGGCTTGAGGCCATTGGTCTCAAAATCGTAGCCGCCAAGTTCCTGACCCTAAGCTTAGAAGAAGCTCGGGCTTTTTATGCCGTTCATAAGGAGCGTCCCTTTTATTCCAGCCTTACGGACTATATGTCCTCTGGGCCGATCTTTGTCTCGGTGTTAGAAGGGGAAGCGGCCATCCTGAAGAACCGGGAAATCATGGGGGCCACGGACCCAGCCAAGGCAGCGTCTGGGACAATCCGGCATGAATGGGGAAAGGATGTGGAAAAAAATGCGGTTCACGGCTCCGATGGACCGGAAACGGCCGCATGGGAGATCGCTATCTTCTTTAAGCCTGACGAAATCTATGGGTCTATTAAATAATTTGAGACCTGAGCTTTGCATGATGAAACCCAACATCAAAGACGTCGATCGCGTTGAACTCGGGGATTGGCTGAGCCAGCGGAGGGAGCCCCCTTATCGGGCGAATCAGATTCAAAGATGGCTCTTTCAAAAAGGGGTAACTGCTTTTGCAGAGATGACTGATCTTTCAGCTGGGCTTCGGAACTCATTGGAGGAAGAATATTCGATCAGTCGTCTTGAGACGCTTCGCAGTGATTCATCCCTGGATGGAACAGTAAAATTCCTTTTCGGGCTTCCTGACAGCTTTGGCATCGAGAGTGTGCTCATCCCTGAGACGAAACGTCTCACCCTGTGTATATCCACCCAGGCTGGCTGCGGTTTTGGTTGCACCTTTTGCGCCACGGCGCAGATGGGGTTAAATAGAAACCTTTCGGCGAGCGAAATCCTTGACCAGATTATCGAGGCAAGAAAATCACTCCCCGCAGATAGGAGAATTACCCATGTGGTCCTCATGGGGATGGGAGAACCCCTGGCCAATTACACTCAAACCTTGAAGGCATTGCGGATTATGACCGACGCGAGCAGGGGATTGGGGATATCTCCCCGCAGGGTCACCCTCTCTACCGTGGGTCTGGTGCCGCAAATGAAAAGGCTCATGGAAGAGAGCCGTGTCAACCTGGCTGTTTCCCTGCACGCAACGACGGACGAGCTGCGCTCCCAACTGATGCCGGTCAACCGCAAATACCCTTTGGCGGAAGTTATCGACTGCTGCCGTTCCCTCCCACTACCCAAGCGCAGGCGGATCACGTTTGAGTATGTCCTCCTCCGTGGAGTCAACGACTCCCCGGAAGAGGCCCGACGCCTTTCCCGACTCCTGAACGGTATTCGCTGCAAGATCAATTTAATCCCCTTTAACCCTCATCCTGGCAGTCCTTATCAGCGGCCTACTCAAGACGAAATCCTCCAGTTTCAAGCCGTGCTGCATTCCCATGGACACCAAGTCAACGTGCGCGAGTCCAGGGGAGATGACATTCAGGCCGCCTGTGGACAGTTACAAGGGGAACATTTATTGGGCACTGGTCAATCTCTGTCGGCGGCCGATGGGTAGTGAGGAAAAAGGTGGGCAAGAAAATCGTCGGTGTCATCGGGGGAAGCGGGCTTTACGAAATCGGGGGTCTAAAAAAGATTGGAGAAGTTCGGGTAAAGACTCCTTTTGGCAAACCCTCGGATGCCTATGTGAGGGGAATCCTGGATGGAACGGAAATGGTCTTCCTCCCGCGTCACGGGAAGGGGCATCGATGGCTCCCCACGGAGATAAATTTTCGTGCCAACATCTTCGGCATGAAAAAGTTGGGGGTGGAGCGGATCATTTCCGTGAGCGCCGTTGGGAGCCTTCGGGAAGAGATCGCGCCTGGCCATGTGGTCATTCCCAATCAATTTATTGACCGCACGACACAGCGGCACAGCACTTTTTTCGGGAAGGGTATCGTAGGGCATGTAAGTCTTGCGGATCCCCTCTGTCCAGTCCTGTCCGAGGCACTGCTTCGCGCTGCCGGAGAAGAGGGAGCCAAGGTTCATGCAGGAGGCACCTATCTCTGCATGGAGGGACCCCAGTTCTCAACACGGGCTGAGTCGCTGCTCTACCGCAGTTGGGGGGCTCACGTGATCGGCATGACGAACCTCCAAGAGGCTAAACTGGCGCGGGAGGCGGAAATCTGCTTTGGCACGTTGGCTTTGGCGACTGATTATGACTGCTGGAACGAGACCGCGGGGAACGTAGAGATCGACCATGTCTTAGCCATCTTAAAAGATAACGTTCAGCTTGCACAGCAAATCATTCGAAGGACCATCGGCTATTTTACCGAAAGGCGTTCTTGTCAGTGCGCCACCTCTTTAAAGGACGCCATTATCACGGAGAGGAGCAAGATTCCAAAAAAGACTCGGCAGGATCTGAAGCCGATTATTGGTAAGTACCTATGAATGCTCGTTATTAGTATATTGGTTATTGGTTTATTGGTTGAAGAGAGAGCAAATCTAATAACCAGTCAACGAGTTAACGGGTAACGAAACTATGAGTATCTTGGTTGTTGGAACTGTAGCCTTCGATTCCATTGAGACTCCTCATGGATCTGCAGAGCGCGTCTTGGGAGGATCAGCTTCCTACTTTGCCGTGGCTGCAAGTTATTTTTCCCCTGTTCAAATGGTCGGGGTCATCGGCCAGGATTTTCCGGCAGAGTATCTGGATATTTTTTCCCGACGCGGAGTGAATATCGAAGGTCTCAAAAGAGAAAAAGGAAAAACCTTTCATTGGCGCGGTCGGTACCATGAAGATCTTAACGTGCGGGACACTGTGGAGCTTCATCTCAATGTCCTGTCCGGCTTCGTTCCGCGTCTCCCGGAATCCTACAGAGATGCGGAATATCTCTTTCTCGGCAATATTGACCCAGCCATGCAAATGGAAGTCCTGAATCAACTGAGGCAGGTCCGCTTAGTGGCTTGTGATACTATGGACCATTGGATTCAGGGGAGTGCTCGTGAGCTAAGAAAGGTGTTGGGGCGGACAGAGATGTTGATAATCAACGATTCGGAGGCTCGACTGTTGAGCGAGGACCACAATATTGTCCGGGCCGCCCGTTCCATTCTGAAAATGGGCCCCAAGGTGGTGCTCATCAAACGGGGAGAATATGGTGTCTTGCAGTTCTCCGATTCCTCTATCTTTGCCACCCCCGCCTATCCCTTAGAGCAGGTGTTCGACCCGACCGGAGCAGGGGATTCCTTCGCGGGTGGATTTCTGGGTCACCTGGCCCGCTCGCGCGATTATAGCCGGGGGGATCTCAGGCGAGCCATTGTGTACGGGAGTGTGGTTGCCTCTTTTACCGTAGAGGGTTTCGGTCTTAAACGGCTGACAATGCTCTCCCATCCTGAGATTGAGGAGAGGTATCAGCGCTTTATCGAGCTAACAGACTTCCATACCTAATGCGATGGAGCTATCAATCATCATTCCGGTTTACAACGAGGAGGAGAGCCTGGAGCCTCTGATCCAAGAGACCAGCTCGGTGCTTAAGTCGCTGGGAAAGAGTTATGAGATCATCCTAGTGGACGACGGTAGCACCGATGGGACTTACCCCATCCTCTCCCGTCTTCACAAAAACGAGTCCCGCCTCAAGGTGCTGCGCCTTAAGCGCAATTTCGGTCAGACAGCGGCGTTTGCGGCAGGTCTTGCGTACGCCCAAGGCGAGGTTATTGTGGCGATGGATGGGGATGGACAGAATGACCCCAAAGATATCCCGGGATTGATCAACAAATTGGACGAAGGGTTCGATCTGGTGAGTGGTTGGCGTCATCCTCGTCAAGATCCCTTATGGAGTCGTCGGATTCCCTCCCGAATAGCCAACGGGCTCATCTCCTGGTTGACCCAGGTCAAACTGCACGATTACGGCTGTACCCTAAAGGCGATTCGTCGGGAGATCGCGAAGGATCTCAAACTCTACGGTGAGATGCACCGCTTTATCCCTGCCATAGCGTATGAGCGAGGGGCGCGGATCGCTGAGGTCAAAGTCCACCATCGAAAACGCCAGTTTGGAAAGTCGAAATATGGGATTACCCGCACCTTTCGTGTTATGCTTGATCTTTTGACGGTAAAATTCCTGCTCAGCTATGCGACGCGACCCTTACATATCTTCGGCCTCATCGGGCTACTGAGCGGGGGGGTGGGTTTTCTGATTGGGATCTATCTCACTGTCCAGAAGATCTTCTATCGTCTTGACATCGGAGGTCGGCCTCTGCTTTTACTCGCCGTCCTTTTGATCCTTATCGGCTTTCAATTTATCACTATGGGTCTACTCGGGGAGATGCTAGCGCGGACCTACCATGAATCACAAAACAAGCCGATCTATGTTATTAAAGAAATTCTGGACGAAAGGAAATCCATATGAACCTTGCGGTGATTGGCACAGGATATGTGGGTCTTGTTGCAGGGACCTGCTTTGCTGAGAGCGGCAACGATGTGATGTGTGTCGATATCGATGAGTCAAAGATTTCGGCCTTGAGGGCAGGAAGGGTCCCTATTTATGAGCCAGGGCTGGAAGAACTGGTCCAACGCAATATGAAAGAGCAGCGACTATCCTTCACCACGGATCTGAAAGTTGCGGTTAGGCAAGCCGCCATTGTTTTTATTGCCGTTGGGACGCCACAGGATTCGGACGGAAAGGCCAATATCGAGCAAGTCTTGGCCACGGCTAAGGCCATCGCTCGAGTCATGAACGGGATCAAGACCATTGTCAACAAAAGCACAGTGCCAGTAGGAACCGCGGACCAGATTTGCATCGTCATGAAGACTACCACCAGCCACTCTTTTGCTGTGGTTTCCAATCCAGAGTTTTTAAAGGAAGGGGCGGCAATCGAAGATTTCATGAAGCCGGATCGCGTGGTTTTGGGGAGTGAGGACGCCCAGGCCATTGAGCTCCTGAAGGAACTCTACGAACCCTTTGTCCGGACCGGGAATCCGATTCTCGTGATGGATGCATGTAGCGCGGAGATGAGCAAGTACGCCGCCAATGCCATGCTTGCCACGAAGATATCCTTTATCAATGAAGTCGCCAATCTCTGTGAAAAGGTCGGGGCCAACGTCGGTGAGGTACGCCGCGCCATCGGTCTGGATCGCCGCATCGGGCCCCATTTTATCTTTCCGGGTATCGGTTATGGAGGATCCTGTTTTCCCAAAGACATCCGGGCGATGATCGCTATGGGAGATCCGGAGCTGAAGATGCCGCTGCTCAGAGCCGTTGAACAGGTCAACGAAAGCCAAAAAGGGGTTTTAGTACAAAAAGTCGTCCGCCACTTCGGCTCGAATCTTTCAGGCTTGACCTTTGCGGTCTGGGGGCTTTCTTTCAAGCCGCGCACCAATGATATGAGGGATGCGCCTTCCATTATTATGATCGAGTCTCTCATCAAGGCAGGGGCACGTATCCAGGCCTATGATGCCGAGGCAGTGGATGAAGCCAGGAAAGTCTTCGGTGACCGCATTCATTATTCGAGGCGTAATTACGAAGCGCTCCAAGGGGCTGAAGCCCTCCTGATCCTTACCGAATGGAACGAATTTCGCCGGCCGAATTTCCAACGAATCAAACAGCTATTGAAAAATCCTGTCATCTTTGACGGGCGCAACATTTATGATCCAGCGGAACTGAAGAAGCTGGGTTTCACCTATTATTCGATAGGGGGACGGGATGGCTAGAGTTTTAATCACCGGCGGGGCAGGCTTTCTCGGCTCCCACCTCTGCGAGCGCTTTCTCAAGCGTGGGGATCAGGTTATCTGTATGGATAATTTTTCCACAGGCAGCCAGGAAAATGTCGCCCAGTTCTCGTCCCATCCGCGGTTCACCCTCGTGCAACAGGACGTGAGCCGATATATTCAAATCGATGCTCCGCTTGATTTGATTCTCCATTTTGCTTCTCCGGCAAGCCCTGTGGATTACCTGGAACTTCCTATTCCGACGCTTAAGGTCGGCTCTCTTGGAACCCACAACGCCTTAGGTCTGGCCAAGGCCAAAAAGGCCCTTTTTCTCCTGGCCTCTACCTCTGAAGTGTACGGCGACCCCTTGATAAAACCACAAAAAGAGGACTACTGGGGCAATGTGAACCCTGTCGGTCCGCGAGGTGTGTACGATGAAGCAAAACGGTTTGCCGAGGCCTTGACCATGGCCTATCATCGCTATCATGACCTCAACACCCGTATTGTGCGGATTTTCAATACCTACGG
>JAPUHZ010000359.1 GCA_027297485.1 Deltaproteobacteria bacterium | reverse complement strand
ATTGATCAAGGGGCGATTATCTTTATGCGTGCCCCCAAAAGCTACACCTGTGAGAATACGGTTGAAGTACACCTCCACGGCGGCAACTTTCTGACCCGTTGTGTCTTAGAGGCTGTTCTGTGTCAAGGCGTTCGCCTGGCTCAGCCAGGCGAATTTACTAAGCGGGCCTTTCTCAACGGACGTTTAGATCTCGCGCAGGCTGAGGCAGTTTTGGACCTCATTCAGGCCACAAATGAGACAGGCTTGCACCTCGCTTGGGAACACTTAACCGGCCGGCTCTCACAGGCATGTGATGAAATTAGGGACAAGCTCCTCTCACTGACTGCTCATATCGAAGCCTTAATCGATTTTCCTGAAGAAGACATCCCTGAACATAGCCAAGAGGCTATGCAGAACGAATTCTCCTTAATTCGCAGTAACTTAGAAGCGTTGGAAGCCACGTTTTCACAGGGCAAAGTATACCGGGATGGAGTCCGCACTGCTATCGTTGGAAAACCCAATGTCGGAAAGTCCAGTTTACTCAACCTTCTGACAGGAACAGAACGGGCGATTGTCACAAAAGTCCCCGGCACAACTCGAGACATTCTTGAAGAAACGGTTCTCGTAAACGATATTCCTCTCGTAGTGTGGGATACAGCTGGTATTCGACACACAACGGACGAGGTTGAACGGATCGGTATTGAGCGCGCGCTTGCCGGGATCGAACAAGCCGAGCTGATCCTTGCGGTTTTTGACGCTGCAAAACCGTTTGACGCAAGTGATGCACTGATTTGTGAAAGGCTTAGAGGGAAAAAGTGTATCCCCCTGGTCAATAAGAGCGATCTTCCTCAAGAACTTGATCCAGCTGACGTAATAAGCCGTATCGATCAAGGACCTCTTATCTATATTTCAGCCAAATACGGGACCGGCATGAAAGATTTAGGAGAGCGAATCCAGAAGGTTATCCTTGGAGACGGGGGAGACCGATTGGATAAGAAGAGGGGGGTGATTGGTAAGAACGACGTTTTAAATTATCCGTTTATTACAAAAATGCGTCATAAAAGTGCGCTTACGAAGACAACTCAAAGTCTTGAAAATGTTGCATCCGGCCTCAAAGACGGCGTCCCTCTCGACCTCGTCGCCGTTGATCTACACACAAGCCTCGATCATATTGGAGAGATAACCGGACACGTGAGTAGCGAAGATATCCTTGATCGCGTGTTCCAAGACTTTTGCATTGGCAAGTAGAGCCAGGGCAAGTTGAGCGAAGGATAGGAGGGATATATGGACTACGACGTTATCGTTGTCGGGGCTGGACACGCCGGTATAGAGGCTGCTCTTGCTGCTGCACGACTAGGTAGCAAAACCCTCATGCTCACGCTCAATCTCGACCATATTGGCCAGATGTCGTGTAATCCGGCAATCGGTGGAATTGGAAAAAGCCATCTAGTAAAGGAGATCGATGCGCTCGGCGGTGAGATGGCACGAGCGACTGATGAGACTGGCATTCAGTTTCGCGTTTTAAATACCAGAAAAGGGCCGGCGGTTCGAGCAACACGTGCGCAGGTTGATAAGACACTGTATCGGCTATATATGAAAAAAATTGTCGAGACTACACCGAATCTCACCTTGCGACAAGGCAGCGTAGAGAGCCTTATTACTGATAATGGGGCTATTAAAGGAGTCGAGACACAGATTGGAGAGCGTTTCTCCTCAAAGACGATCATTCTGACAACGGGAACCTTTCTAAAAGGGCTCATCCACGTAGGTCTCAAGAACTATGCGGCGGGACGTGCAGGAGACTTTTCGGTCGAGGGGTTGAGTGGCAATCTCTGTGAACTTGGGTTTCGCATTGGCCGCCTCAAAACCGGTACTTGTCCGAGATTGGATAGTCGAACTATCAATTATGACGTTTTGGAACCGCAGTACGGAGATACGCCTCCGCCCCCACTGTCATTCTCAACAGCCGCAATCAGGCAGGAACAACTCCCTTGCTATATTACCTATACGAATGAGCACACTCATGAAGTGATTGAGTCCGGGCTTCATCGCTCCCCTATGTATTCCGGTGTTATTCAGGGCAGGGGACCTCGCTATTGCCCATCAATCGAGGATAAAGTCGTACGCTTTAAAGAGAAGCCACGACATCAGATTTTTCTTGAGCCAGAGGGGCGAGATACTGTTGAAGTGTACCCAAATGGTCTTTCTACAAGTCTACCGCTCGATATCCAACTCACCATGGTTCGTTCAATTCAGGGCTTGGAGCAGGCAGAGATCATGCGCCCTGGCTATGCTATTGAATATGACTACGCAGACCCGACCCAGATATACTCCAGCTTGGAGACCAAACTACTGAAAGGCCTCTATTTCGCTGGCCAGATTAATGGAACGACTGGTTACGAAGAAGCGGCAGCGCAAGGACTCATGGCTGGCATTAATGCTACCCTCAGTAACCGAGGCGAAGATCCTCTGATCTTTTCAAGAGATCAAGCTTATATTGGTGTTCTTATCGACGACTTGGTAACAAAGGGAGTTGGGGGAGAACCCTACCGCATGTTTACGTCGCGGGCCGAGCACCGATTACTTTTGAGGGAGGATAATGCAGATCTCAGACTGAGAGAAATCGGGCATAGAGTCGGTCTAATAGACACGCTGACATACCAGAATACCAAAAGAAAACAGACCGAAATTAAAAAAGAAACGCAGCGTCTTGAGGAAACCATTATCACACCAAATGGAGAAGTAAACGTACGCTTATCTTCTTTGGGATCGGCTGAAATAAAAACTCCGACGTCGCTTGCAAAATTGCTGAGACGTCCGGAATTGTCTTTTGCAGACATTCAAACTATGAGTTCCTCTCCAGTTTCTCTCTCCAAAGACGCTCGTATAGAAGTAGAGATAGGCGTGAAGTATTCTGGCTATATCCGTCGGCAGGAAGAAGGCGTAAACCGACTTCGACATCTTGAAAAGGCTCTCATTCCAAACACGATGGATTATTCGGACGTTCATGGCCTCTCATCAGAAATACAGGAAAAACTCATTACATTGCGTCCACGCACACTGGGCCAAGCTTCACGTATTCCTGGGGTGACACCAGCAGCTATGTCTTTACTGGCTATTCACTTGAAACGTGCTGGGGCTACCTAATATATGGATCAGGATGCCCTATCCCTCTTGGTGAAAGGTGCAGATTTCTTAAACCTTTCACTTTCTCCCAAAACCCTTAGTATTCTGAACCTGTACCTAAATGAACTCCAACGCTGGGCACCGGTTTTTAATCTTGTTGGTCAACATGACACGACAACGGTTATTCAAAGGCATATTCTTGATTCGCTCGCTATTTCACACTTACTTCCGTCTCGGGGTTCCTTTGTTGATCTAGGTAGCGGAGCTGGGTTTCCGGGATTCATACTCGCTGCAGCAGAGCCAGCGAGAGAGTATGTACTAGTGGAGGCACGTAGAAAACGGGCTAATTTTCTTAAAGAAGTAGCAAGATCAACCGGCATCAAGAATATCAAGGTCCACGAGGGAAGGGTGGAGTGTCTTGCGAAACAAAACGAAATGGTTGCTGTGTTCCACGCTGTCACAACACGAGCTACATGGAGTACTCCTCAGTTTCTTGCTTTTTCTGCCCCTTTCCTTAAGAAAGATGGCATTGCACTATTAATGCAGGGTCCTCGCAAGGGGAAGTCCGACAGGATGGCAGATACGCATGGCGATGCTTTAGGCTTTGATTGGGATATCACCCATGATTACTCCCGTCCCTTTGGGGAGGGGGATAGATGCGCAGTGCTCTTCAGAAGACAATGTTTCACGTGAAACAAGGAGCATGGAGCATGCAGATGATTGTGTCACGTGAAACATGGAAAATCTAGATGAAAGTGCCCAACAAATCTCTTTTTAAATAACTGCTTACAATGCGTCTTTTCTTCCTTTCCTTAATGTGTTAGGAGAAACGGAGGTGGCTCGAACTATTTGCATTGCAAACCGCAAGGGTGGGGTTGGAAAAACAACCACAGCCATAAACCTCTCTGCTGCTATCGGTATTTCCGGAGATAAGACCCTCCTTATCGACTGTGATCCCCAAGGGAACGCGACGAGCGGCATTGGCGCCCGCATTACCACCAATGTGGCCACCATCTATCACCTTCTTTTAGGAGAGTGTACGCTCCAGGAGGCTATCCAAAAGACTGCCATTGAGAACCTTGACATCATTCCCGCAACCCACGACCTCATCGGTGCAGAAGTGGAACTGCTGAATGTCGAAAATCGAGAATACCGTCTCAAAAATATCATTAAGCAGCACGGTTCTGCTTATCGATACATATTTCTTGACTGTCCTCCTTCTCTAGGATTACTCACGATCAATGCTCTCACTGCCGCAGATAGCGTACTTATTCCGCTCCAGTGTGAGTATTATGCGCTTGAAGGGCTCCGATCATTATTAGAAACTCTAGACATTATCAGAGATCGATTGAACCCCGATCTGGCAATCGAAGGCCTTTTGCTGACAATGTTTGATGCACGAAATAGGCTATGCCATCAGGTTACCGACGAAATACGGCAATTCTTCCCCCAGCATGTTTTCGAAACCGTCATTCCTCGAAATGTGAGGCTGAGTGAGAGTCCTAGCCATGGTTTGCCCGTCATCCTGTATGATCCGTCATGCCGTGGTG
>JAPUHZ010000358.1 GCA_027297485.1 Deltaproteobacteria bacterium | reverse complement strand
TCATCTGTGACTTTCTTAATGGTTCTATGGATCACGCGTTGCAACTCCCTCAGCTGTGGAGAAAGTCCCTTTGTGTGAAGATCTGAGGTCGCATGAAGGAGAACATCGCGGTGCTGGAAGACAAAACGCCATAATCGGTTGAGAAAGCGATGGGACCCTTCTACTCCCTGATCGCTCCACTCTAAATCTTTCTCGGGAGGCGCAGCAAAAAGGGCAAAGAGGCGGGCCGTGTCCGCGCCGTAAGCGGCTGTCAGCTCTTCGGGATCCACAATGTTTTTCTTGGATTTGGACATCTTCTCCACACGCCCTCTTTCAACCGGCTTGCTGCAATAGGGACAACGCCATCCTTCCTTCTCGGAGCCGACCAAATCTCCCGGAAAAAGCCAATCATGCTCCGAGCATTTATAAGTTTCCTTGCAAACCATCCCTTGGGTTAGGAGGTTCGTGAAAGGTTCGTCGACTCTGGCCAGTGCCAGGTCTCTCAGGGCTTTCGTGAAAAATCGGGCGTAGAGGAGATGGAGCACCGCGTGTTCGACTCCGCCGATGTACTGATCCACCGGCATCCAGTAGCTTGCCTTTTCGGAGGCGAACGGCGCCGAGTCGAATTTCGGCGAGACGTAGCGGAGAAAATACCAAGAGGAGTCCACGAACGTGTCCATCGTATCGGTCTCTCTCCTGGCCGGCTTTTTACACTTAGGACAGAACGCCTCGAAAAAATTCGGCAGCTTGGCCAGAGGGGAACTTCCCTTGCCACTAAGGTCCACATTTGTTGTTGGAAGAACCACAGGAAGCTCCCCTACTGAAACTGGAACCCTACCACAGTCATCACAGTATAGAATCGGGATCGGAGTTCCCCAGTAGCGCTGCCGAGAAATGCACCAATCACGCAAGCGATAGTTGACCTTCACCTCTCCATTACTGTGCTCGCAAAGTGAGTCGATGGCCCGCCGCTTGGCCTGGGGCACTGTGAGGCCGTCGAGGAAGCCTGAATTGATCTTGATGCCGTCTCCGCTGTACGCCTCGCCGGTCCAACCCGACGGTCGTCTGACGGTCTCTATGATGTCCAAGCCGCGGGCCTTTGCAAAGTCCCAGTCTCGCTGGTCCTCGCCGGGCACGGCCATGATGGCACCGGTGCCGTAGGTCATGAGAACGTAGTCTGCAATGAACAGTGGGATCTCCACCCCGTTGAAGGGGTTGACCATGCGCGCCGAGAGCCTGAGGCCGCGCGTAGGACGGTCCCCGGCAGTGCGTTCTTGCTCGGGCTGCCCGAGCACCTCGGCGCGGAAGCGCTCCACCTCGATCCGCTCATCGGACCCTGATACCAGCCGGTCCACAAGCGGGTGCTCGGGGGCAAGTACGCCGTAGGTCATGCCGAAGACCGTGTCGGGCCTGGTAGTAAACACACGGATCTTGAGGTCACGCCGGCCCACTACCGGCAGGTCGAACTCCGCGCCCTCACTCCGGCCGATCCAGTTGCGCTGCATGGTGAGAACTTTATCGGGCCATCCCTCAAGGCGATCCAGATCTTCAAGCAGCTCATCGGCGTAGGCCGTAATCCGAAAGAACCACTGTTCCAGATCCCTTGTTTCAACGTGGGAATCACAGCGCCAACACAGGGGTATATTTGTAACTTCTCGAGTAACCACTTGCTCATTGGCGAGCACGGTCTCACAAGAGGGGCACCAGTTCACCGAAGAGCTCTTCTTGTAGGCCAGACCGCGCTCGTACAATTTCAAAAAGATCCACTGGTTCCATCGGTAGTATTCCGGATCACAGGTCGCAAACTCGCGTTCCCAATCGTAGCTGAACCCCATGTTTTTGAGCTGATCCCTCATGGAGACGATATTTTCTTTCGTCCATTGGCCGGGATGAGCTCCGCGCTCGATCGCGGCGTTTTCGGCCGGGAGCCCAAAGGCATCCCATCCCATGGGGTGAAGTACGTTATACCCCCTCATCCTTTTATAACGTGCGACCACATCGCCAATGGTATAGTTACGCACATGGCCCATGTGAATCCTACCGGAGGGATAAGGGAACATCTCTAAAAGGTAGTACTTCGGCAGGCGCGAATCCTCCGTGACTCGGAAGCTCCTTTTCTCCTCCCAGATCCGCTGCCACTTCTGCTCTATCTTTTTGGCCTGGTACTTTCCCTCCATCGCTCGACCACCGGAACTATTTTACGCCGCTAGAGAGCGCCACTTGGTCCAAGACTCCGTTAATAAAAGGTGGCGAATCTGCCGAGCCGTAACGCTTGCCGATCTCAATGGCTTCATCCATGCTCACGTTCACTGGTATGTCCGGACAAAAGAGCAGTTCATAAGTAGCCATACGCAGGATTATTAGATCCACCTTGGCCATCCGCGTAAGCCTCCAATGATCAGCGCACTGTTCGATGAGCCGGTCAATCTCCTCCCTTTGGCTGATTACCCCTGAGACCAAGCGCCGGGCAAAATCCCTCGCCTTGGGGCGTCCCTCGAAATGGCCAAAAAAAAACTCCACGGCTGCAGGTGAGGTGTCTCCTGTGATCTCAATCTGATAAAGGGCCTGCAGGGCCAGTTCCCTGCCTTTTCGCCTAATTCCCATGATAAAAGAAGCTCTCAGCTAAGTAGCCTTCAACGATCAGCCTCCAGTTTCTTCCACCACATCCAAAGCTGACAGCTGATTGCTGAAGGCTCGGTAATACTAGGGGATCTCCCGGTTCAGACTAGCCATCTCAATGGCCGTAAGGGCCGCCTCAAATCCTTTATTAGCCGTCTTTGTGCCAGCCCGTTCCATGGCTTGCTCTACGTTGTTCGTGGTAAGAACGCCGAAGGAGATAGGAATCCGATGTTCCAACATGGCCTTTCCAATTCCCGTGGTAACCGCTTCGGCAATATAGTCGAAATGGGGAGTGTCACCGCGAATCACAGCCCCCAGACACACCAGCGCATCATATTGTTTACTGGCAGCCATCTTGTGCGCTAAGAGGGGGATCTCAAAAGAACCAGGCACCCGCACAATATCGATGTTCTCCTCCTCTCCTCCGTAACTCTTCAGGGCATCTATGGCCCCCTCTAACAGCTTGTCCGTGACAGAGTTGTTGAAGCGACTCACAATGATACCGAACTTCATCCCCCGCGCATCGAGTTTCCCTTCAAACACCTTAGCCATCACTAACAAACCATCAGCTATCAGCCAACACCTCTTAGCTGAAAGCTGACCGCCGGCTTATTGCAATTTGCATTTCGCCTCGAGCCATCGCGCCTTACTCTCACTTCTGCGGTTTAGCCTCCAGTTTTAAAAAGAGATGCCCCAGCTTCTCCTGCTTGGTGCGCAAATAATCGATGTTGGACCCATGCGGCGGCACCTCCAGGGGAACCCGCTCCACAACCGTCAGACCGTATCCTTGTAGGCCGACGATCTTGCGCGGATTGTTAGTCAGCAACCGCAATTTTTGCACTCCCAAATCTCGTAATATTTGGGCTCCGATCCCGTAATCCCTAAGGTCCTCCTTAAAGCCCAATTCCAGATTAGCCTCCACCGTATCCATCCCTTGGTCCTGGAGGGCATAGGCCTTAATCTTATTGGCTAGCCCTATACCTCTCCCCTCCTGGTGCATATAGACAAGAACCCCTTTTCCTTCCTGGTCGATCAATTTTAGAGACTGACGAATCTGATCCCCGCAGTCACAACGCTCCGAGCCAAAGACATCGCCTGTCAGGCATTCGGAGTGCATCCGTACCAACACGCCATCCTCCCCCCGAACTTCATCCTTAACCAAGGCCATATGCTCGTGCGAATCCACGTTATTGCTGTAAACGATCGCCTTATACGTCCCCCCATGGATGGTAGGAAAAACCGCTTCCGCGACACGCTTCACCAGGCACTCGCTACGCAAACGAAAGGCAATGAGATCAGCAATGGAGACGATTCTGAGTTTGTGCTTCATAGCGAGATTCTCGAGATGGGGCATGAGAGCCAGAGAACCGTCATCTTGCAGGATCTGACATACGACCCCGGCAGGTTGAAGCCCGGCGAGCCGGGCTAAATCCACAGAGGCCTCGACCTGGCCGGAGCGGACCAAGACCCCTCCGCTACGGGCCTGGACAGGAAAAACATGGCCCGGCACTATGAGGTCGCCACGCTTCGTCTCCTTGGCAACTGCGGTACTGATCGTGTGTGCCCTGCCCATAGCTGAGGCGCCTGAACCTGCCTCGGTCCGGGCAGAGATTGAAGCCCCAACTGGATTACTGACCACAGAGCTACTCTCTGGCACCATCAAAGGAATTCCTAGTTGCTTCATCCTCTCCTTGGTCAAGGCCAAACAGACGAGCCCGCGACCGTAAATCAACATAAAGTTAATAGCCTCAGGGGTTATCTTCTCAGCACCGGTGCAGAGAAAGCCCTCACTATCAGCCCCCTCCTCGTCAACGAGGATGACCGTTTGACCGTCACGGATCTGCTCTAATATCTCTTCGATGGCGGAGACTGGCATGGTTTTAAATCGAGAAGTCGCTGAACGTATTTACCAATAATATCAGTTTCAATATTGACTTTATCACCAACCCTACGCCTGCGCAAATTAGTATGCTTCAAAGTAAATGGGATAACCGCAACAGAGAAACGCTGTTTCTCACATTCATTAACGGTTAAACTGATCCCATCCACAGCAACAGAGCCCTTGGGTACGAGCAGAGGATAAAGGGGCGCCGAGACTTGAAATAAGAAGAAGGTGAAGTCCCCTCTCTTTTTAATTTCCTCTGTAATCCCGACCCCATCCACATGTCCGGTAACCCAGTGACCTCCAAGACGATCCTTCAATTGAAGGGGACGCTCCAAGTTAACAGGATCACCTGGTGGGATCTTCCTCAAATTGGTCCGTTTCAGAGTCTCAGGAGAGAGATCGACCATGAAGCGACCCTTTGCCTTTTCGACAATAGTCAAACAGGCGCCGTTCACTGCAATACTGGAGCCAATATCCATTTCCCTTAGGGGGAGATTCGTATTCAAAGTTAATATGGCTGATCCCCTGGCCATCTGCCAACGGTAAACCTTGCCCACATCCTCAATGAGACCGGTAAACATTCTTACAGGACGTCTCCGTCTCTACTTTTTACTCTATAAGCAGTCGAAATGGAATGGGAGGACCCGGTGGCCTTTTAAAGATTTTTTATGAGGAGGGACATTGCTTGACCTGATAGAGTTTAACGCTTGTTACCTAGGGATGGATCGCGGAGGCTTCGGGGCCGTCTACCAGGATTGCCGTAGTCTAGATCCTGTTGTCAAACCCATCATGCCGTCCTGTTCAAAAGCCTCTCGATGCCAGGGCCCAACTCCTTGTGGCAAGTGGTTTAGCCATATATTCATCACACCCCGCCTGCCGACATTTTCCCTGATCCCCCAGCACAGCACGTGCCGTTACCGCAATGATTGGGACCCTCGGCATGCGCGGATCCTTGCGGATCGCTGCCGTGGCCTCCAGACCTTCCTCTTAGACTATGAGATATCCGTAACGATCAGATCGGGCAGATCCTCACAGGCCTTTCTGACAGCCTCTTTACTGTTTTTCGCCACAAGGCACTTGTAGCCGAGAAACTCTATCTCCTTCTTCATGACGACAGCGGAGATTTCAGCATCTTCCACTAAGAGAATTCTCTTCTTCATTCTTTGCTGTCCTCCCTTTGTCAATTTTCAATTGTCAATCATCAATTTCCAATTTTCTGCGGCAAGGTCACAGAAAAAACCGTCCCCCTCCCCACCTCGCTCTCAACCGTAATCTCCCCTCCCAAAAGCTTAACCAGCCTCTGGCAAATCGATAGCCCTAGACCGGTGCCAGGCGCCGTATTACTCCCAGATCCGTCAACCTGGTAAAATTCATCAAATATCTTCCCCAGCTGATAAGCTTCGATGCCGCAACCCGTATCCTCCACCCTGATCCCAACTACCCCGGCCGGGGAGCCAACCCCCCCCGCCATGGAGTTCACCGAAATCTTAACACCTCCATGCTCAGTAAACTTGATCGCATTGCCCATAAGGTTATACAGAATCCGCCGCAAACCACTCCTGTCAGTCTCCATAGG
This sequence comes from Deltaproteobacteria bacterium, assembly GCA_027297485.1. The sequence continues at coordinate 10,853 of JAPUHZ010000358.1, read as the reverse complement.
GAAGGAATCTTGGCTAAATTCCTTAGAAAGGGTTAGGCCCTTAGCCTCAGCTAGAGACAAGACCTCTTCCAAAATCTCACTCACAAGATCCTTGAGATCCAGAGATTCTATTGAAAATACATATCGGCCGCTCTGTATTTTACCTATTTCCAAAATAGACTTGACCAGGTCACCCATAGAGTTGGTTGTGCGTGCGAGAGAGTCCATGGGCTTGACAGCTCCCTTCGGCAGCTCTCCATAGAAACCGTCAAGCAACAGCTCCAGATATCCCTGCATGACCATCAGAGGGCTGCCTAGATCATGGCTTACCGACGAAAAAAACTTATCCTTCATCTCCTCCGCCCGCTTGCGCTCGGTGATTTCAGTCTTCAATGCAGCGTTGGTTTCTGCCAGCTCCCTGGTCCGCTCCTGCACACGTATCTCCAACTGTTTATGTGCCTCCCGGAGGGACTCCTCCGCCTGCTTGCGTTCGCCGACCTCCTTCTCAAGCTGTACCGATTGCTTTTTGGTTTGTTCATAGAGTTGGGAGTTTCCCAGTGCCACCCCGATGACATTCCCGATCGCCTGCAAGAGCGCCACTTCCCGAGATTCAAACGGGATCGGCTGGGTCGTGGAAACATTCAGAATCCCGACCACTTTTCCCTGCGCCTTCAAAGGGAACCAGCCTAAGCAGCAAAACCCTTCCCGACGAGTCTCCTCTTTGAGGATTGTTCCCTGGGGATCATTGATAATGAGCGGATCTCCCGACGCAAAGACCTGATCACTTTTCCCTCCCGGAGTCCGACCATGCAGAAGGGTCTCGACGTATGCCTCCGAGATCCCTCGGTGAGCGACAAACTCAAGATCACCGGTCACCGGATCCTTGAGCCTGATGTACCCTGCGTCACGGCCCGTGACTTCTAGCACGGTGTCGAGCGCCTTTTCCAGGACCTGATCCAGATCAAGCGAGTTGCTGACAGCAGCCGTGATGGCATGGATCATAGCAAGGTCCTGATGGGCTACGTCAAGTTTCTTAAAGGCATCCTGAAGTTCCAGGGCCTTCTGCCTTTCTGCTGCTGCTGTGGTCGCCAGAGCCAACTCCGCCCGCTTGCGCTCAATGGCATAACGGATGGTGCGTGAAAGCATCTGGCCATCCAATTGTCCCTTAACCAGATAGTCCTGCGCCCCTTTGCACACTGCCTCAAGCGCCACCGCTTCATCCTTGAGGTAACTGATGACCACAATCGGCACATTCAGTGCTTGCTCGTGCGCCTTGTCGAGAGTATCCAAACCCTGACTGTCGGGCAGCATGAGGTCTAATAAAACCACGTCAAAGCGTTCTTTATTGAGGTGCTGAACCGCGTCACTCAACCGTTGGACATATGTCACCGCAAACCGAGTGGAGGGGGTTAACATCTTTTGCAGTAGTTCGGCTTGATCAGGATCGTCCTCAACCAACAGGGCTTTGATAGTTTGATCATTCATCTCTCACGTCGCTTTCCGCTCTGCCCAGCATGGCAGCTTACTAGCTTACTGCCTCTTTCTTGCCACTCACGCACTTCTTTTCACGAGCCCCGCCTGTGCTGCTTTTTTGAACGAAGGCAAGGTCACACGGCGGTGATTTTCCCAAGAATTGGGCCAGCTTGTTTACCTGCTTTTTGAAATCAAATTATCTCGACCACGGGGTTTGAAACCCCGAGGTCGGCCCAAGGGAAGATCTATGGGGGAAGAGCTGCCGCTTCTCCCCTTTGGAAACCCCATCGGTTATGTGCCCGCGGCTAGCCGCGGGGTATGCTAATATTCAAATCAACCATCCGCAGCCCCCGTCCGCCGGCCAAACATTTGAAACGTCCCAATTGCTCATTGGACCAGACCATTTCCTCCTGCATCCTGCTGCCCTCGGTCAGGCCGTGTGCCACTCCAACAATGGCCGTGAGTTTGCCGGTTACATCCCCTTGTGGTCGAATTCGAACTTGGGGCAAGCCATAAAGGACCTCATTCAGCATTTTCGACAAAACCTTCAGAAAATCCGCTTTATTGAAAAGCCGGCTACGCCCGACTCTACATCCGGGAATTGCCCTTTCCTCAGCCAATCTATAGATGGTTCTTACGTGGATCAGTAGAAGTACCGCAACTTCTGATGGGATCATTGCTTGCTCCAAGCTGATGCTCCCATTTGTTATCTAAAACCGGCTAGTATGCGTCCAACTACAATAATTAGACAAGCATATGTGATGCCAAAACTAGGATGTCTTTATGGGCGGGTAGAACTAGTTGTTTTTGCAGGGAATTCGGCTTTATGGGCTTTACTGGCTAGGACTGGCTGGCCACAAAGTTTTGGAAAATATCGTCCCAGGTGCCGAGTTATGTAATTATCTCAATTGTTTATTGTCCATTGTCTATTTTTTCAATCTTCAATTATCAATTGACAATTTTCAACCACCAATTACTAGAGGTATCCGGAGACCACAAGATCATTCCCGAGCCTTTTAACCTCTACATCTTTAACTTTTCTGGATTGGCTGATCCTTGTGATACCCAGGGCTTCGATCATGTTCTTACCCTCCCCACCAATAATCTTTGGGGCATAAATGAAAAGGACCTTGTCTACAACTTTCTTTCTCAGGGCACGGCTAGCCGTGGTTGCCCCTCCCTCAATCATAACGCTAACCAAACCCATTTTGCCCAATTTTTTTAAAATAGAAGCAAAAGAGATTTTTCCATCGTGTAGAGGAAAGGTCCAGACCTGCGCTCCATAACCACGGATAGCCTTAACTTTCTTGATCGGTGAACGTGAGCCGGTGAAAACAATGGTTTTCTCAGGTTCGCGCTGACGCAATAGGCGAGCCGTCAGGGGGATACGGAGATGACCGTCCAGAATAATTCTCCAGGGATCGCGGCCATGCGGGAGGCGGCAAGTGAGTCTGGGGTTATCGGCAAGAGCCGTCCCCACCCCTATGAGAACGGCGTCCACCTGATTGCGCAGGCGATGGACATAATTCCGAGAAGCCACCCCTGTAACCCATCGGGAATCCCCGGTTGAGGTGGCAATCTTTCCGTCCAGAGATGCGGCGAGTTTAAGGATAACAAAGGGGATGCGGCGAGTGATATATTTTATGAAGGACTCGTTAAGCCTCCGACACTCCGCTTCTAGGAGACCAACATGGACTTGGATACCCGCCCGCTTTAGCCTCAGTATCCCCCTGCCCGACACAAGAGGATTGGGGTCGACCATCCCGACCACTACCCTTTTCACCCCGGACCGTATCACCGACCGCGTGCATGGCGGGGTCCTCCCTTCGTGGCTACAAGGCTCCAGGTTAAGGACCAAAGTAGCCCCTCGGGCCCTTTCTCCGGCCCGCCTGAGGGCAACGATCTCCGCATGATCCTTACCGGCGCGCTGGTGGTAACCTGTGGCGATGATATTCCCGCCTCGGACCACCACCACCCCAACCATCGGGTTCGGGCTCGTTCTACCCTCACCCTTGCGTGCCAGGCGCAATGCCAGACGCATATATCGTCCGTCAAGATCATCCCCCATCAGGATGCCCGATTCTCCCAGCCTTTTTTCTGTCTCTGCCCGCCTTGCCTGGCGGCAATCCCTTGCGCTCCTTCAGCAGCTCTTCCAGCTCCGCCATAAACTCATTGATGTCCTTAAAAGAGCGATAAACTGAGGCAAAACGGACATAGGCCACCTGATCGATATCGTGAAGCTCCTGCATAGCAGTTTCCCCGATGGCTGAACTGGGGACTTCCTTATCTCCTCGCTCTTGAAGTCCCCGCTCAATCCGATCCGCAACCGCCTCGATCGTATTGATGCTCACTGGACGTTTCTCGCATGCACGCTTGAGGCCGTTGATGATTTTGATCCGATCATAACTCTCCCGCCGGCCATCCTTTTTAACCACTAGCGGCATCATTTCCTCAACCCGTTCATAGGTGGTGAAACGGCGGGTACACTTGAGACACCCGCGCCGACGCCGGACCATATTGCCGTCTTTACTGAGCCGGGAATCGATGACCCGATTCTCGGTTTCGTGACAGAAAGGACATTTCATCTCAACGCTCCACTTAGCTCCCCCAGCCCGTAGTTCAAATCGTTCAATTCGTTCAAAACGTTTTGATCGGATTGAACCACTTGAACGCTAGTCATTATGTTTCAACCGATCAGGATAAACCGGAAAGTTTCTACCTAGCTCACGAACATCGTCGGCAATGGATTTCAGGATCCCATCATTCCCTACATGGTTTAAGGCACGTGATATGAACTCAGCGATTGTCACCATTTCTTTTTCTTTCATCCCCCGTGTCGTAACTGCCGGCGTGCCAATGCGAATACCACTAGCAATAAACGGTGAACGGGTCTCGAATGGGATGGCATTTTTATTCACGGTGATCCGCGCCTTATCCAAAGTCTCCTGGGCCACTTTCCCGGTCAGCTCCGACTGGCGCAGGTCCACCAGCATGAGGTGATTATCCGTGCCTCCCGAAACGAGCCGAAATCTCTTATCTATCAAAGCTTGAGCCAGGGCCTTGGCATTTCTAACAATCTGCTGCTGATAGAGCTTGAACTCCGGAGTCAGGGCCTCCTTCAAGGCCACTGCCTTGGCCGCAATGACGTGCATGAGGGGACCTCCCTGAAGTCCCGGAAAGACTTTACTATCAATGGACTTGGCATGCTCCGCTCGACATAGGATCATCCCCCCCCTGGGACCTCTTAGGGTCTTGTGGGTGGTCGTCGTGACAAAATCGGCCTGAGGAACAGGGCTGGGATGGAGCCCGGCAGCAACTAGCCCTGCGATATGAGCCATGTCCACCATAAGATAGGCGCCCACCTCATCGGCAATCTCCCGAAATCTCTTAAAGTCGATGATCCTCGGGTAGGCGCTCGCGCCCGCTATAATCAGCCGCGGTCGATGTTGTCGCGCAAGCTCAGCCAAGCCATCGTAATCGATGGTCTCGGTCTCCTGCCTAACACCGTAAGGAATCACGCGGTAGAGCATTCCGGAAAAGTTCACTGGGCTGCCCATGGAAAGATGGCCTCCGTGGGCTAGGTTCATGCCAAAAAAACAATCCCCAGGATTCATGGCTGAAAAATAAACTGCCATATTGGCCTGGGTGCCAGAATGTAGTTGGACATTGGCATGATCAGCGCCGAATAGCTGTTTGGCCCGGGAGATCGCCAACTCCTCCACAACGTCAACGAATTCACATCCCCCGTACCATCGCCGGCCAGGATAACCCTCGGCATACTTGTTGGTCATAACCGAGCCTTGGGCCTCCAACACTGCCTCGCTCACCGCATTCTCCGATGCGATCAGCTCCAGATTATACTCCAACCTCTCGTTTTCCTTCTGGATGGCGCCAAAGACGTCCGGGTCAGTTCGCTTCAAGAAAGACATTTTTATTCCATAAGTATTCAGCATCTAAAAGACAGGATTCAGGAGAGGGGGATTCTGAAATCTGAATCCTGACTCCTGGATTTGTTGTTAAGGATCGTTTTTGATGCGAGTGCCAAGTTCTTGCTCCACTTGAGCAATCTTATCCAAACGGCGTTGATGTCGACCCCCCGCAAACTGCGTCTGAAGTCAGATCGACAAAATCTGTTCGGCCAGGGATTTCTCCGTCACCGCACCGCCCAGAAACAAGATGTTAGAATTGTTGTGCTCTCGACTCAACTGGGCCCCCTTAATATCGTGGACCAGGGCCGCCCGGACACCGGGAAACTTGTTGGCCAACATGGACATACCTATCCCATTGGCGCATATGAGGACACCCCGCTCCGACTCCCCTTTTGCCACCTTAAGGGCCACCGACCGAAATCCGGATAGTCCACAGACTCACTTCCCCTGGTGCCTAAATCTTCTACCTTCAATCCTCGGGAAAGGAGAAATTGCACCAAGAAGCCCTTAAGCTTTACTCCCCCGTGATCGCTCCCTATAGCAATCATCATAGTACCCTTTCCATGTTACCACTATGATATAGCTGTTACCCTATGACTCGGGCTTTTTAACGATAAAGAAAATCGCAGGAGCTTGGCCCCCTGCGCCACTGGAACTCCTGCGATTGACCTTCTGACACGGTAGGTCAGCACCTTGCGACATTTCCCCAGTCGTTAGGCACTTACCCGTGGGTCTCCCGTCCGATTCTGGAAAAACTTACTTGCGGCTCCCAATGTAGCTAGTGATGTCCTGGACTGTTTTGATCTTCTCTGCATCCTCATCGGAGATCTCAATTTCGTACTCCTCCTCTAAGGCCATCACCAACTCCACAATATCCAAGGAGTCGGCCCCCAGATCCTCGATAAATGAGGCCTCGGGGGTCACTTCACTCTCGCTGACACCCAGTTGCTCACAAACAATCTCTTTCACCCTGGCCTCTACAGATGATGCCATCATCTCACCTCCTAGTTAACTTTTTCCTCACATATACAGTCCGCCATTCACATTAATAACTTGTCCCGTAATGTAACTGGCTCCCGGACCTACAAGGAAAGAGACCACTTCTGCCACATCCTCGCAGGTTCCAAAATAACCCAATGGTATGGAACGCAGGTACTCCTCCTGAGCTTTGGTTGAGAGTTGAGCCGTCATTTCTGTATCGATAAAGCCCGGGGCCACCGCATTAACCGTAATCCCGCGTGAGGCCAGTTCCCGCGCCATGGCCTTGGTAAAACCGATAACACCAGCCTTCGAGGCGGCATAAGCCGACTGCCCTGCATTCCCTGTTTGCCCCACCACCGAAGCTAAATTGATAATCCGCCCATACCGCTCCCGGATCATTCCCCTACAAATAGCCTTAGTGCAATGAACGGTTCCTTTGAGATTGACCCCGATGACTCGATCCCACTCTTCACCCTTAAGACGGACCAAGAGACTGTCGGATGTCACACCAGCATTGTTCACTAGAATATCAATTTTTTTGTGCTGGTCAACGACTTTTTTCACCGCCTCTTCCACCTGACTCTCCAAGGCCACATCAAAAGGACAAAGTTGACCACACCCCCCTCCCGCCAGAAGCTGGTTGAGCGTTGCCTCAGCCGCTGCCCGATTTCCTCGGTAGTTAATCACAACCTTAACCCCTAAGCCCCCGAGGGCCAGGATCACTGCCTTTCCTATCCCCCGGCTTCCTCCGGTAACCAAAGCAACTTGACCTTTTAAATCCAACGCTCGATTTAGTCCCTTACGATTTCCTCAAGGTCGTGAGGTGCTTCAACGTTTTGCACCTCCAGCCTCGGATTGATTCTCTTAATTAGGCCTCTCAGCACCTTTCCCGGCCCGATTTCCAAAACACGATGGGTATCCATTTTTTCCAATTGTTTGACCGACTCTTCCCAACGTACCGGACGCACCACCTGCTCGACCAAAAGCGACTTAACTCTGCCCCAGTCCTGATTCATACTAGCCTCAACATTGGTGATCACCCCGACGGTAAAAGGCTTAATGGTTACATCAGCCAAAACCTTCCTTAGCCCCTCAGATGCAGGGATCATAAGAGGACAGTGAAAGGGAGTGCTGACCTGCAGCTCTAGAACTTTCTTCGCCCCACGCTCCCGCGCTATGGCCATCGCTCGAAGCACAGCCGATCGCGTCCCGGCAACCACGATCTGTCCCCCACCATTGAAGTTTGCCGGAGCCAACACTTCCCCTTGACTCGCATCCTCACAAACTCTCTGAACATCCTGGGCTTCCAATCCCAGGACTACCGCCATCAACCCCTCACCTTGGGGGACAGCCTCTTGCATCAACTTCCCCCGTTCTCGTACTATCCTGACAGCATCCCCAAAGGCAAGGGCCCCAACACTGACCAAAGCGCTATACTCCCCCAGGCTGTGACCCGCAACGCAAAGGGGCTTAAGGCAGCACTCCGCCTCCAGTACGCGCAGGGCAGCGATCGATACCGTCAGGATGGCCGGTTGGGTATACTCTGTAAGCTTGAGTTCTGCTTCAGGACCGGTAAAACAGAGACGCCTCAAGGGTAATCCCAAAACCTCTTCGGCCTCTAAGAAAAGCTGCTTAGCCGCGTCAAATTGGTCACAGAGTTCCCTCCCCATACCCACGTATTGGGAACCCTGCCCGGGGAAGACAAAGGCGACCCTAGCCTTTTCCCTCACTTTTGCTCTCTTTTCCTTCTCCCCCAGGAATCGGCTTTTCACTGAAGGTCTCGATCTTCGATTTGATCTGCTGCCAGATCCGACGAGGAAACTTATCACCCTTCTCTCCCACCACCTCGCCCAATCCTCCCAGCACTTCTAAGATGTGACGGTTGACATCGTGGGAAACCGTTTCTTTTGCCACCCGGATGGCGTTTTTAATAGCCTTAGGATCGGACCCTCCGTGCGCAATAATGGCTACCCCATCCAAGCCCAGCAAAGGCGCCCCCCCATACTCCGCATGATCAAGGCGATTATAGGCCTGACGAAGGGATTTCCGACTCAGGAGATAGCCTAAACGACTGAGAAGATTCTGCTCGAAGGCCTCTTTGAGTACCCCCACAATAAAGCTCGCAACCCCTTCCATAGTTTTGAGGGTGATGTTGCCTGTAAAGCCATCGCAGACCACCGCGTCGACCTTTCGGCTAAAGATATCTCTCCCTTCTACATAGCCAATATAATTCAGGCCCGTGGCGGAAAGCTGGTCGTATGCAGCCCGCGTCAGATCATTTCCCTTACCCTTTTCCTCTCCGTTGCTCAACACTCCTACCCGGGGTCGGGAGATACCAAGGACCCTCTCCGCATAGATGGAACCCATCAGGCCAAACTGAACCAGATGGCTTGGCTTACACTCCACGTTGGCCCCGGCATCAATGATCACAGTTCCCTTGCCGAGGGTGGGGACAACAACCAAAATGGCCGGCCTTTCCACCCCGGGAAGTTTTCCCAAAACAAACACCCCCGTAGCCATAAAGGCCCCGGAGTTCCCTGCGCTGACTACAGCCTGAACCTTCCCCTGCTTCATCAGATTAAAGGCCACTTTTATCGAGGAATCTTTTTTCTTGAGTGCGGTGCTGGGAGATTCATCCATGGCCACGATCTGGGAGGCAGGGACCACGTCCAGTGATAAATTTTTAGCCGAATGGCGTGCGAGTTCTCGATCCACCACCTCCTTCTGACCTACAAGGGCAATTTCAAGCCCAAGCTCCTTGGCAGCAAACAACGCACCTTCAACCACAGCGCCGGGGGCACGGTCACCCCCCATGGCATCAACAGCAATCTTCATCATAGGCAAAAGGAAGGGCTTTATGTCTCTTCAGTAGGCAGCACGGGCCTACCGCGATAATAGCCGCAACTGGGGCAAGCACGATGGGGAAAAGAGACCTCCCCACACTTAGGGCACGTACTCCATTGGGGTGTTGCCAGAGCATCATGGGACCTACGTTTGTTCCTCTTACTCCTGGAGGTTCTTCTCTTGGGTACAGGCATCTTTAATCCACCTCTTTCCCTGCCTATAAGCGGCAGGAAGAACGGCACGAAAAACAAAGGGAGGCTATCGACCTATCTTCAGGGCACCGAAAGGGGCCATCCGCGGATCACCGGACGAAGAGGCACAGAGACAGGGCTCATCATTGAGGTTCACACCACAACCCCCACAAAGCCCGCGACAGCCATCCTTACATAACGGGCGCATCGGGAGGGCTAATAGCACCTGTTCCCTAATAAAAGGGGAGAGATTGATCTCTTCTGCCGCATAGAAACTCAGCCCCATCTCGTCCCAGTTTAATTCCTTACTTTTTGCCCAAAACGGGTCAGGGGTCAAGACAAAATCAAATTTTCTTTCTACAGGGAAGGAATAGCTCTGAAGACAACGACCACAACTTCCTTCAATAGTCCCTCTAAGCCCACCCTGAAAAAAAATCTCCCGGCCGGATCGATAATAGACAAAGTTCACATCAAGAAAAGGAGGAAAGAGAAAATCTCTAATCTCGTTTTTCGTATAAATTAGGTTTAACTCCTCAATCCCTTCCGAAAAGCTGATTTCCTGAGGGGATTCAGTGATCTGATCCACTGCTATCTTCATGCCCCAACTCCGGCAGCCAAAAAATAGGCTTTCAGTATATTGTTTTCCCCCCCATTGTCAAGACGGAGAATCGCTGGAAAAATGAAAAAGATCATGATTTTATAGCCACTTCCAAACCAAAAGCTACAATTCTTGTAGTTTCGGGCAGGGCCGGAAAGAACCCTGCGCGCAAGTCCGGTCAAAAAGCCGACAGTTAGGATAGTTGCCAGGAGTAGGACAAAACTTTGAGCGGAGGCCTACTTAGGAAGTACCTTGGAGCGAACGGGCAAAGGGGGTCACAGAGGGGGTCTACCATCGGAATTTAGCAGGTAGCAGGATCGGAGAGAGACGAGTATAAGAGTTCCTGACGGGGGTGTGGCTGTTGGGGGTCAGTGGCCTGTTCATTCAGGCTCACCTAGGCCTGAAATGCCGCCCTCGTCACCTGCATCATCCGAGGGGTCGACCGGGATGGTGCCATATTCTCACCAGAATACGTGGCTCTGTAAGTAGACGAGACCCGAGGATGATCAATCCATCTTGTTCTACGGAAGGAGGGCTACGTGTCAGAACAGAATGCATTAGAGATTCGTGTCAGTGTGGACGTGGGGTCCCATAGTCACAACGTGGCTATCGGGTTATCCAGTGGAGAAGTGTTGGAGGAGTTTCAGATTCCTCACGGGCCGGAGGGTTTTAGGTATTTCTTTTCCTGCATCGAGAGGCAGCAGAAAAAGAGAGGTTGTCCGGTAGCGGTAGCGATGGAGGGGTACAACGGCTACGCGCGTCCGTTGGACGGCATGGTTCGGGCGCGGGGTTACCGGCTGTACAACATCAATAATCTGAAGCTAGCGCGATTCAAGGAGATTTTTCCTGGGGCTGCCA